>JAITHO010000123.1 GCA_031279915.1 Tannerellaceae bacterium | reverse complement strand
GTTCACGACGAATCCGCCAGCGGCAAAACCGTCTTTATAGAGCCCGAAGTGGTGGTCGAAGCTAACAACCGCATCCGTGAGCTCGAAGCCGAGGAACGCCGTGAGATCATCCGCATCCTAACCGAAATCACCAATGCCATCCGACCCCTCGCAAGCGATATGCTCCTATCCTACGAATATCTTGCCGACATCGACTTCATCAGAGCCAAAGCCATATTCGCCCTGAAGATAAACGCCATTCGCCCCGCCCTGGAGGATAGCCGCCAAATCGACTTCATCAGGGCCATCCATCCGCTTTTATATCTGGCGCACATTCCCAGACATTCCGAAGTCATACCTCTCGACATTAAGCTCGATATCGAACATCGCATCGTACTGATTTCGGGGCCGAATGCCGGAGGGAAATCGGTTTGCCTCAAAACCGTCGGCCTTTTGCAGTACATGCTTCAGTGCGGGATGCTCATTCCGGTTGGAGAGCGATCGCAGGCCGGTATCTTCTCTGACATTTTCATTGATATCGGCGACGAACAAAGTATCGAGAACGACCTCAGCACTTATAGCTCTCATCTCATTCACATGAAGTTTTTCGACAAACATGCTGCCAGCAATTCGTTGATACTGATTGACGAATTTGGCAGCGGAACGGAGCCGCAAATCGGAGGCGCCATCGCCGAAGCTTTGTTGCGAAGATTCAATCAAAAGGGCTGCTTCGGAGTTATTACAACCCATTACCAGAATTTGAAGCAGATGGCCGGCGAAACTCCGGGCATCATCAACGGCGCCATGCTTTACGACCGGCAGAACATGCGCCCACTCTTTCAGCTCGCCGTTGGGCATCCGGGAAGTTCGTTCGCCATCGAAATCGCACGAAAAATCGGCCTCCCCGAAGGCGTCATTACCGAGGCCTCCGAAAAGGTCGGAGCCGATTACGTTAACATGGACAAATACCTGCTCGACATCGTTCGTGACAAGCGATACTGGGAAAACAAGCGCGAAAACGTTAGGCGGCAAGAGAAAAAACTCGACGAACTCATAGCTCGCAACGAACGCGAAAGGGATGAACTCGCCGCTCAGCAAAAAGACATCATCCGCACAGCAAAAGAAGACGCCGCCAAGATTGTAGCCGAAGCCAATTCCCGAATCGAGCAAGTGATCAGGCAAATAAAGGAGGCTCAGGCCGACAAGGAGCTCACCAAGGAAGCCCGCCGGTCGCTCACAGCATTCAAAGCCTCGCTCGCCGAGCCCGAAGTTAAGGCATCCGCCGAGCGCCCTTCGCCGCTTCAACGCAAGGAGGCCCTGAGCCTGGGCGATACGGTGAGAGTGCGCGGCCAGCAATCCGCAGGCATCATCATCGAGATTCGCAACAAAGAAGCCACCGTTGCCTTCGGAATGATCAAAAGCGTCGTAAAGCTCAGCAAACTTGAAAAGGCTCCCGCCGGATCGCCATCGCCCGACGCCCGCAAAGCCAGCTTCCTGAGCGCCAAAACAGTTGACGACATGCGCGACCGGCAGCTCCGTTTCAAGCCCGATCTCGACATCCGCGGACTGCGAGCCGACGAAGCTCTGCAAGCAATCGCCTATTTTATTGACGACGCCATCCTTGCATCCATTTCGCCCGTCAGGATATTGCATGGCACGGGCACGGGCGCCCTGCGCAGCGTTGTTCGCGACTATCTCGGCTCAACGGAGGGCATCCGAAGTTTCCGCGACGAGCATGTACAATTGGGCGGAGCCGGAATTACTGTCGTTGAATTGGCCTGATTTGTCGGCGCCGCGAAGCATTTTCCCTATACATTATATATATAACTGCGAGGGCCGGCGATTTTTCTTGCCGTCCCAACGATTTCCCTCCTCCCTCACCTTTTCGTGAGATGGCGGCGATAATTTTTTCCCAACTTTTTTTCTCCCCAAAGGCGGCAACATGTGTTGCGGGCCTCAGGAAATTTCCGGCAAGCCAAACACGCTTGCGATCAGTTCCAAAGATTTTTTTGCCTGTATAAAAGTCATTCCCGCCTTACGGGAATGACTTTTTGTGCAGGCTTCCGGATTTTTTCTGTGAACAAAAATCTTGGATGCTTCTTTAAAAACCGTACTTTTAGGGGCACTAATAATTTTTTTACCATGAGAAATATTCTATTGACGATTTTATGGCTGTGTTTCGCCTGCGGCGGCTCAGCTCAGACTCCTGATTTATTGGGAGGGAAATTCTCCGCCAAGGAGTTACAAGCGATTCTTATTCCTGCTTCAAAATGGACGCCTTTTCCGCGCCTTGCCGACAGGACGGGCTGGGCGAAGGCTGATAAGGCGGCTCTCGATGCGATTGTGAAAAGCGCGGAGGAATTTTTAGGCTACGAATGGCCTACTATTCCCGCAACTATGTCGCTTATGTACGTCCGCACGGGCGATCGAAACAAGTACCAGGAAGTTAGCTTCCGTAAAAGGAATGTATTGCGCACGCTGATTGTGGCGGAGGTTGCCGATAACCGCGGACGCTTCATTGACGATATCATAAACGGGGTGTGGGCTATATGTGAGGAATCCTGGTGGGGAGTTCCGGCGCACTTGCCTACGGATAGGGATCACGCGGGATTGATGGACGTGACCCAGCCCTTTGTTGATCTCTTTGCGGCAGAAACAGGTACGGCGCTTGCGTGGGCGGACTACTTTTTTGGGGATAAGTTCGATGCAATCTCTCCTCAGATAAGAAAGCGGATTCATTATGAAGTTGAAACTCGGTTGATGGCTCCGCTTATGAAGCGTCATCACTCGTGGATGACTAAAACGGCTTCGGGGCGGGGGCCTAATAACTGGAATCCGTGGATTTGCTCAAACTGGATGAATTTTGTGCTGCTGCTCGAGAAGGACGACAAGCGGCGGGCCGAGATGATGCATAAAATACTGTTGACGCTCGACGAATTTCTGAATCCTTACCCTGCCGACGGAGGTTGCGATGAAGGGCCGAGCTATTGGGGCGCGGCGGCTGCGTCTTTGTTCGACAATATTGCTTTGCTTAACCTGGCGAGCGGCGACGCCTTTAAGTATGTTTACTCCGACGAGCGATTCAAGAATATGGGCAGATTTATTTATCGGGCTCAGATCAGCGAGAAGTATTTCCTGAATTTTGCCGACGCGGGCCCGAATCCAGGCATTAACGCTCCAATGGTTTATCGTTATGGCAAGGCAATTGGCGATGATGCGATGATGAAATTTGGGGCCTATTATCGACAGGCGAATGTGTCTGTGGGCGGACATTTTTTTCGCACCTTCTTTGCGCTTTTCCTTCAGGAGGAGCTGATGAAGGCGTCGCAAGGGCTTCCTCTGCCGAAGGACGTTTGGTTGCCCGACTTGCAAGTGATGTCGGCTCGCGATCGCGAGGGTTCGACTGCGGGCTTCTATCTGGCGGCCAAGGGCGGTCATAATGACGAAAGCCATAATCACAACGACATCGGCAGCTATGTTGTGTACTATGACGGCAGTCCGCTACTCGTTGACATCGGCAGCGGAACCTATACAGCCCGTACCTTCAGCTCCAAGCGTTACGATATATGGTTCAATTGCTCCGACTATCATAATCTGCCGACGGTTAACTCGGCAACTCAAAGCGCAGGGCATAATTTTAAGGCTTCGGATGTTAGATATAAATCATCGGTCGGCGCGGTCGAATTTTCTCTCGATATATCTTCGGCATACCCGTCGGAGGCAGGCATTCAGTCGTGGACACGAACACTCTCGCTCAAACGCGGCAAAGGAGTGACGATTCGGGAATCGACCTCCCTCAAACGCGCCGAAGCGATCACAGAGTACTTCATGACCTGCTATCCGGTGGAAATCCTCAAGGCAGGCGAAGTCCTGATCAAGTTCGCCGGTAAAGACGGCAAGGCTATTGACTTTGCTCTCACCTACAATCCAAGTCAGTGGAGCGCCACCGTTGAGCAAGTCGCCTTATCGACCGAAGAAGATGCCGGCATAAGGCGTAACTGGGGCGATGCAATCCGTCGCATCAACCTGAAAGCCATCTCTCCCAAAACAAAGGATACGTATAGCTTCGAGATAAAGAAGAAGTGATAAAAGGGGAAAAGTTTGCAGGAGATAGATAGCATGCAAGCAAAAGGCCGTCGAACGCTTATGTTCAACGGCCTTTATCCCAAATTACTCATTAGGAATTTTCGCGGCTATATCTACCGGATAGTTCCAAATTAATCTTGTAATTCCTTCCTGAAGCAAATCACAGATGTAATTTCCTTCCGGAAAAATTCCTGGAGCTTTTTAGGTTTGTAAAAAGCTTCCGGAAAAATTCCTGGAGCTTTTTAGGTTTGTAAAAAGCTTCCGGAAAAATTCCTGGAGCTTTTTAGGTTTGTGAAAAGCTTCCGGAAAAATTCCTGGAGCTTTTTAGGTTTGTAAAAAGCTTCCGGA
>JAITHO010000118.1 GCA_031279915.1 Tannerellaceae bacterium | reverse complement strand
TTTTATGTTTGTGAATGGCTCCAGGGAAAATCTCGCAAGCTTTTTACGTCTGTGAATGGCTCCAGGGAAAATCTCGCGAGCTTTTTAGGTATGTGAATAGCACCAGAGAAAATCTCGCAAGCTTTTTACGTCTGTGAATGGCTCCAGGGAAAATCTCGCAAGCTTTTTACGTCTGTGAATAGCTCCAGGGAAAATCTCGCGAGCTTTTTACGTCTGTGAATAGCTCCAGGGAAAATCTCGCGAGCTTTTTACATTTTTGTAGGCTACCGAAGGCTTCATTCCGTGCCAAACAATCTTTTATCCATACATAATTCAACTATCGCGGCCTGATGCCAGGAGCGATGCCGTTTTCGTTGAAGGCATCGACGCTGAAATAGTATTCGGAGTTGATGTTGAAAAAACCGGCTTCGTATTGCTTGTCGTATTGCAATTGAGTTTTGTGGAGCGACGTGTCGTCATATACCATAACGGCATGATTCAGGGCGTCGGGACTGATTCCGGAGCGGATGATATATCCGGTGGCGCCCAGGCTGCGAGGCCATTCGATGGTGTATCGGCGTCGATCTGAGGCATTGCGACTATGGCTTACGGCGTTCACAACGCTGGGCGGCGAGCCTTTTCCGTTGCCGAATGCGCGCAAGCCTGAGATGGAGAATTTGCCTGGAAGTTCGGCGGCGTTAACTATCCGCAGTTGGCGGGCTTCGACGGCGCTATCGAGTACAATTAGCTCGTGAACGGCGTCGGACGTGTTGGCGGTGCGGTCAATAATTCGGCTCCAGCTTTGTCCGTCGGTCGACGATTCTATATAATATTGATAGGCAAAGGCAGGGTGGGGGGCGCGGATAGTGAAATCATGGTCGGAAAAATTGACCTGCACGGCATGCACCTCCATAATCTTGCCCATATCGACGCGCAGCCACTCGCCCGGCTCTCCGCCCGCTGCCGCCCACCAGCTTTCGACCCGTTCGTCGAAGGCCAGCGAGGGCGGATGCGATTCGGCCGACGACGAAGACGTGGCCTCGCCCCCGTAGCTCAGCAAATTCCATCCCATCGTACATTCTTCTGCTGAAAAATCCACCTTGCGGTCGGGAATCAAAAAAGGATAGTCAGACAACACGGCTTGCTGGGCAAATCCGTTGCCGGTAGGATAGAGCGGAAAGAGGCCAAGCCGCCGCTCAAACATGTGCCGCTGCGAGATCTTCATCGAGGCCACATGCCAAAAGTTTCCGTATTTATCGCGAAAGCTATGCCCATGGCCTGCGCCGCCAATGAAGCCGCCGGGCTTGAACGAAAAGGGCGAAGATTCTACGTAGATGAAGGGGCCGAGCGGCTTGTCGCCAACGTAGAGGCCATCGCCGTAGCTTCGGAACTCGGTTCCCGGAGCGGCGTATTGCAGATAATATTTGCCTGCGTGCTTCAGGATGCATGGGCCTTCGTTCCAGCCGTCTTTGTTGAGCTCGTTGTTCTCGCCTGAGGCTTCCCAGCCGTAGAGTTTTGAGTTGTGGGCGATGAGCGTTTGCACTTCGCCAATGCTTTTGAAGCCGTCGGAGGGGTCGACCTCAATGCCGTAAATGGGCGTCCGGTCGGAGCATCCCCAGTAGAGATAGGTGCGTTCGTCGTCATCCCTAAAAAAGGCGGGGTCTTGCGAGACCTCGGTTGGGAAAACAAATTTGGTGTCAATCTCCGTCCAGTTATCCTCGTCGGGCTTAGAAGTCTTGAAAATTCTCGCCGGTTTTCCGGAAGCCATGAAGAAAATCTCCTTGTCGATTATGAGAATCGTTGGCGCATAATCTTCAATCGTTTCTATCGTTCGGCAGGGGATAAAAGTCCAGTTGGCCAAGTCGGGCGAGCTCCAGTATCCTCCGGATTTGGATGCAAAGAGATAGTATTTTCCCTGGAAATATTCGCAAACCGGGTCGGCCGCTTCTCGTCGTGCAGGAGCGTCGTCGAGAAGTTGAAAGCGATAGGCGAGGTTCATGGGGTTGGCAACAATCCGGGCCTTGTCGGGCTGCTGAGCCGTACAGAGGGCGGTTCCTGCCAGAATTATTGCTGCGAGAATAAGAATGTTTTTCATGTTCAAAAAATTATTTAAGGAATATTGTCCACAAATATAATAGTTTGAGCGATTCTGATGCCTTCCGCCCGAAGATCGCCTCCGAAAGCGAAGGCGTGTCAACAAATCCTGCCCCGATCTTGTGGCAAATCTTTTCACGAGAGCTGATACAAAGTCAGTGTTGAACCACTCCGCTCGTTCCGACATGCAATCGACCTATCATTACAGAACTGAAAACATGGCGTAGCGATTACAACTCGGCACGGACAAAGGCGATTTTAATCGGCAAAAGCATTTAATAGATAACTCCAAAAATTCTGGGCGCGACCGTCGGATCATCCGGGTGTCGCAAAAAAATCTCAATGCCCAAATCCTAATCTTTCGGAGAATCCGCTCGCGTCAATTTGCAATTGGCGCATCATTAATAGCAGAAAAAGCATAAGGTAACGAAAAAAAATCAGCGCGAGCCAAAGCCGATAACAGACATCGCCCCTGCTCACTTCGAGCCGTAATTGAAGCGGGTGAGGCTAAGGCTATCGAGGTAGATTTTGTAGTACGGGGCCTCGGCTTTGTCCATACGTATGTAGCCGTACACGCGGCGGACGGGCTTGGTGGCTACGCTTCGGAGGGTGATGGAGTGAAAGCCGTCGGCGGGGATTGTATCGTGGAGGATAACGGTTGTGTCGGAATGTTCGGCGGCGATTTTCACTTCGGGCTGCCGATTGAGGCGCGGATGGAGGCCCCACACTTTCAGATTGAGCACAAAGATGCTGCCTGACACATATACGCCTCCTTCCGGACGTATGTCGAAGATGGTCGCGTTGAAAAGGGATTGCGGAGAAAATGTGAGCAGGGAGGCTTGCGTCCAAATGTTCGCAGAATCGGTAGCCATGGGCGCTGGAGCTTGCTGGGCCTGGAGCTCGGCTACGATGCGCATGCGCTTGTCGACGTCCTTGATGGCAAGGTCGAGCACTTGGAGCATGATGTTGAGATTTTTTCCGTACCAAACGAGCGAGCTGTCGTATACGGCCTGGGTGATGTTGTGCTTGCGAAAAACAGAGGCCATCAGCGCTGCCTTGTGCGTACTGTCGGGATAGGTCAGGTAGTTATCGCCAATGATTTGCTCGGCGAGATGCACGTCGATCATGACGTCTTTCATTTTCTTTTCGGAGAGGATTCCTCTTGGGACTTTGCTGCATGCGCTCATCAGCAGGATGGGCATCAGGAGGAGGAGGCATACGAGGCGGCGGCGCTTAAGCAACGTTGCTGGCATCTGTTTCCTTATGCTTTTAGGATTTCGACAGACTTTTGGTCAGTGTTCGACGGAAGAAAATAAAGATTAGGACGGTGCCGATGCAGATCATCGAATCGGCCAGATTGAATATAGGTCTGAAGAAGATAAACTCTTTGCCGCCTCCGAAGGGCAGCCATTCCGGCAAAGTTGTTTCGATGAGCGGAAAGTAGAGCATGTCGACCACTTTGCCGTGCATCCATGTTCCGTAGCCGCCATCAGGAGGGAAGAGCACGGCCGGCGAGGGCATCCGCGACTGAAATTCCATCGGAACTGAGTAGGGAATTTGGCTGGGCCAATAGGGACTTTCGTTGAAGATCACGCCGTAGAACACAGAGTCGATGATGTTGCCCATGGCTCCAACGGCGATGAGCGAAACGCATGCGATGTACATGAATTTGTAGTTCTGAGATACGATGCGGATCATATACCATATCATGAATCCCATAGCTATGATGCGGAAAAGCGTCAGATATAATTTATTGATTATCTCCATCCCGAAGGCCATGCCTGGATTCTCAACGAAATAGATTTTGAACCATGAGGTAACCGTTATGCTTTCGCCAAGGAGCATGCTCGTTTTGACGGTTATCTTCAACCACTGGTCAACAAAAAGAAGCAATATTACAATCAATATTGCTCCTAATCCTTTTTTGTTCATCACCTATTGTCTTTGTTTTTTGCTTCAATACTTAGCGTTGCATGCGGCACGGCCCTTAATCGCTCTTTGGGAATGAGCTTGCCGGTTTCGCGGCAAACGCCGTAGGTTTTGTTTTCGATGCGAATCAAAGCGGCTTGCAGGTTTTGTATGAACTTTATTTGTCGCTGTGCCAGGCGTCCGGCTTCTTCTTTAGAGAGGGTAGAGGCGCCTTCTTCGAGCACCTTGAATGTTGGCGATGTGTCGGTAACGTCATTACCATCGGCATTGGTGAGGCCTGATCGTAACATGTCGTAGTCTGTGCGCGCTTTCTCCAGTTTCTCTAATATTATTG
>JAITHO010000011.1 GCA_031279915.1 Tannerellaceae bacterium | reverse complement strand
GACGCGGGAGACGAATCCCCCCTGGGGGGAAAATACCCATCGGACTATCTTTTGCGATTTTATGGTGGCGAATTACTATAAAACGGACTGCTGTTGGATTCTCTCAATGATGAGAGCTTTTGGAGTCCCATCTGTTTTAACGAAAAAGATGTTTAGGGCAGGGTAGCGAAGATTATCAGTTTAAAGGAACGTTTAAACTGACACTTTTTTAGAGGCAGATTGAGCTCTTGATGCGGTTTTGGGAGCTTATATCGGCTTGGCGAGCATTTTTTTCCGTTTTGCGGAGTACTTGATTATGAGGGATTAAATGCTTGTTGAAAAAAATAATTAATGGTTTTTGGATTAAAAGCTTGTTTTTTCAATTATTCACATAACTTTGCAGCCATTGTCAGATTAAAAGTTCCTTTTTTCAGACATTATTATTATTTGATTTAAACAATTGATCCCGTTGATGTTGAACCTTTTAAACAATAGTTTTATGAGCGCCGCAAATACTAAATACAGCCTCCCCCCTGAAAATATCGAAAACGATAGTATTCATCTCAATACTAATGTTTTTACTTATATAATGCTACCTACAAAACTAAATAGAGATTATTTTTTTTTCTAATGTATTATTAACCAAATTGTACTTTTATGTTAAAGTGTTTTAAAACAAAAAGTTTGATCGCGTTAGCAGCATTTCTGTGTTTCACATGGAATGTGGAAGCCGTTGACGCATCTGTCGAACATGCCGCCAATGCTGCTCAGCAAAGCGGAAGAGTGACCGGAACAGTGGTTGATGAGCTTGGTCCTATAACCGGAGCATCGCTGCTGATTGAGGGAACTTCCAACGGAACGATTACGGATTTAGACGGACGGTTCGCGCTGGAAGGAGTGAAGAATGGCGATGTAATCCTTGTTTCTTACGTGGGTTATGTTGCTCAGCGCATTAATTATACGGGGCAGTCGACCTTGTCGATTGTACTTGTTGAAGATGCGCAGGCTTTAGGTGAAGTTGTGGTTACGGCGCTGGGCATCAAGCGTGAAAAGAAAGCTTTGGGTTACGCAATGCAGGAAGTGAAAGGCGACCAGCTGACGGAAACCCGCGACGCCAATGTTGCTAATGCTCTGGCCGGTAAGATTGCCGGCGTACAGATTCGCCAAAACGGTACGGGCGTAGGTGGAGCTACGAATATCCTTATTCGTGGAAATAACTCTATCGCCGGTAATAACCAACCGCTTATTGTTGTTGACGGTGTTCCCATTGATAATTTTGCCAACAATACGGCTGATTACTGGGGCAACGGAAATATCGACAAAGGATCGGGTATCTCCGACATTTCGCCGGATGACATTGAGACCATGTCGGTGCTGAAAGGCCCGGCTGCTGCTGCTCTTTACGGAAGCCGCGCAGGTAACGGCGTTGTCATGATTACAACCAGGAAAGGGACTTCGAAAGGCATAGGCATTGCTTACAATACCAATTATACCTTCGAAACTCCAATGCAGACGCCGGAGCTGCAAAACTCTTACGGCCAGGGTACCAACGGCGAATTTAACCGCGACATGCGCGGAAGCTGGGGCCCTGCAATGGATGGCAAAAGCGTTACGAACGGGCTGGGAACCTTTGCCTATTCGGCCCGCGACAACAATGTTTACAAAGATTTCCTGCAAACAGGATCGAGCTGGACAAACAGCCTCGATATCAACAAAGCGACCGAGGATTTGACCTTCCGCGCTGCTGTGACTAGAATGGACAACAATGGAGCTGTTCCGAACAGCGGCCTCAATCGTACATCTATTACTCTGCGCTCAACGGCCAACCTGACTAAGTGGTTCTCGGTTGACGTTAAGGTAAACTACATTAATCAGAAGGGTAAAAACCGCATCAAGCTTGCTGCCGACCCTGATAACATCTTCCTCGAAAGCTTGTTTATGCCTCGCAGCGTTGGTTATTCGGATTTCTTGCCTTTCGAATCAACCAATTGGAAACGCCCCGACGGAAAGCCGGCAACCTATCTCGATACGCACGCTTCCTCGCCGAACAATCCCTACTGGACGGCTTATCGCAATACTAACAGCGACGAGCGCGACCGGTACATCAGCCTCGTGGCATTCGACTTCACCATCACCGATTGGTTGAGCCTGAAACTTAGGAGCGGTATGGATAACTATACCCTCTATTCCGAAAATATCCGTGCCACAGGTAATCCATATTGGGAGAATAGCGGAAGCATACGCATACAAACGGAGCGCTTCAAGGAAACCAATACCGACTTCCTGCTCACGGCTCAGAAAACTTTCGGAAGCTTAGGCTTGATTGTTACCGCCGGCGGGAACACCATGTTCCGCTCAAGTACGTTGAACAACGACTTTTCGGGCGAACTTGTTATTCCGGACTTTTATACCATTTCCAATGGCAAAACGCATACGGGCGAGGGATTCTGGAAGAGCCGCAAGCAAATCAACTCCCTTTATGCAACCGCATCGCTGTCGTGGGATAATTATCTGTACCTCGACCTGACAAGCCGTACCGACTGGTCGTCGACGCTTCCCAAGGACAACAGCTCGTACTCCTATCCGTCTATCGGCGGAAGCTGGGTATTCTCGCAGATGCTGAGCCAGAAGGGCAAAAGCCTTGGCCCGCTTACCTACGGAAAGGTGCGCGTATCGTGGGCCGAAGTAGGTAACGATACCGATCCCTATCAGTTGAAGGACTATTATAATATAGGATACGACATCAAGGGAGGCGTGTTTACAGTGAACAGTCTCGACTTTATGGCCAATCCGGGTCTGAAGAGCGAATCCATACGTTCATGGGAGCTCGGACTTGAGCTGAGAGGCTTCAACAATCGCATCGGCCTCGATGTATCCTACTATAAGAAAAATGCATTCAACCAGATTCTGAAAATATCCGTTCCGGCAGCAACCGGTTATCGCTATAAGCTGATCAATGCAGGAAACATTCAGAACCAGGGCTTCGAAATCGCCCTCAATGCAACTCCCGTACAAACTGCCAGCAAATTCAAGTGGGAAACCCTGCTGAACTGGTCGAAGAACGTCAACAAAATCATAGCCCTCACCGACGACACCAAGCGTCAGGTTCTGAGCGACGGAACCTCTATCCCCATACAGATCGTGGCCGAAGAAGGCGGAGCTTATGGCGACATGTACGGCTATGCCTACGAGCGTGATGCTGCCGGCACAATCGTTGTTGGCGACAACGGACTTCCGGTTCGCGCCGCCGAGATGAAAAAGCTCGGTAACAACCAGCCGGAATGGATGCTGGGATGGTCGAACGAATTTTCGTACAAGAACATTTCGCTCGGATTCCTGATCGATATGAACTACGGCGGCAGCGTTTACATGGGCTCTCTCAGAATCGGAACGCAATTCGGTAGCCTTGCAAAGACATTGGAAGGACGCGACGGGATGGTTGTCGGCGGAGTAACCCAGGCCGGCGCTGCCAATACCGTTAGCGTTAAGGCGCAGGATTACTGGCAGAATATAGGTTCCATTGACGAAGCATTTGTTTACGACGCAACCAATGTTCGCCTCCGCGAGCTTAATATCGCCTACTCGCTTCCCAAGCAACTGCTGCGCAAAACTCCCTTTGCCGGAATTAAGGCTGGCCTCGTTGCCCGCAATCTCTTTATGATTCACAGCAAGACCGAAGGCTTCGACCCCGAAGCCGGATTCAGCAGCGGCAGCAAAACGCAAGGATATGAATATGGTTCGATGCCAACAATGCGCAGCATCGGATTCAATATCAATGTATCATTCTAATGTATTACTTCAAATAAATAACCGGATATGAAAAATATATTCAAACTGGCTGCCGTCTGCGCCATATTAATAATGATGCCGACAGCTTGCGACCTGACGCCTATAAACGTCAATCCCAACCAGCCCAGCGCGGAAGTTGACTATAACCTCAACGACGCCCGCCTTGCCTCCGCATTCCGCACCAGCCTCCCGGCCATCGAAGGCGACGACGAACAGCGCGTCAAATCGCTGATGGTCGACTTCTATGCGCAGATGCTCGACGGCGGAATTTTCTCCACCCGCAACTATCTGATGAATGAAGACTGGAACCAGCGCATGTATCGCCGAGTGCAGAACGCTATCGCCTCGCTCAACATCGTTATTCGCAACCTCAGCGAGCGCCAGGAAGATTTCGCACGGGCCATTGCCGTTGCCAAGATATGGCGAGTGTATGTTGAATCCATAGGTATCGACTATTTCGGCCCAATACCTTTCGCCAAATATTCCGAAGTGGAAGAAAATCCTCCATACATGTCGGTTGAAAATGCATACAACGAATTTTTCAAAGAACTTGAAGAAGCCGTTGCGCTGCTCGACAAAGGCGGCACATTCCCTATCTTCAACGATGCAGCCTCCGACATTATCTATCGCAACGACGACGGCAAGTGGAAACGCTTTGCCAACTCGCTGCGCCTGCGCCTGGCCATCCGCCTCTCCGAAGTGAAGCCCGAACTCTGCAAAGAGCAGGCCGCAAAAGCAATAGCATCAGGAGTGATGGAATCATCAGCCGACAATGCATACATCCCGCCCAAAGCCGATGGCGGCTGGGGACAGGATTACAACTACGTGATGTTCCAAATCACCTGGGGTGGCCCTCTGAAAATGACCACAACGATGGAGAAACTCCTCACCGGCATAGGCGGAACGCCATGGCCCGCCGGAATAGTGAATCACCGTTCAGGCCTTAGCGGAGCCACTCCCGTTGCCGTATCCACGCATCCCGAAACCGTCGACCCGCGCGGCCCCGTAATGTTCGACCCCGGCTACGAAAACGGCGCATGGAGAGGCTATCCCGACGGAATGTACGGCTCCCTCATCACCGGCGAATATGCAAGCAACGTGCAATGGGCCGAGCTTGGAACCCTCATTCGCAACGGAGCCAGGTATACAAGCCGCCCGTACGACGTATTCCTCTACGAAGAAGTATGCTTCCTGAAAGCCGAAGCCGCCCTTAAGGGATTCATAACAGGCGACGCAAAAAGCGAATACGAAAAAGGCGTGCGTACCTCCTTCACAACCTGGGGTGTAGGAAGCCTGGCCGACGAATATCTTGCTTCAACCGACAAGAACCTCGCCGGCACCAGCACCAACTTTGACGACAACCAGGGACCAGGCAACACGCCTATCGAAAAGATCATCACCCAGAAGTACTTCGCCCTCTTCCCCGACATGTCAATGGAAGCATGGAGCGACCACCGCAGGCTGAACCTCCCGCGCTTCGACGTCCCCATGTTCCGCGACGAACTTCTGTACAACAACAGCGACCGCGACTTCCTGAAGCCTGCCAACTTCATCCGCCGCGTTCAGTATCCGCAAAACGAAATCCAGATCAACAAAGCCGAATACGACAAAGGCGTTCAGCTCCTCGGCGGACGCGACGTTGTAAGCACTCCCATCTGGTGGGACCTTGGCAAAAACTATTGCACCTCGGCGCCCTCGGCAAACTAAATAGTTAATTGAATGAGTGAGAGCCGTTGAACAGCCGCAAGGTTTAGTTCAGCGGCTCTTTTTATTTTGTAAACCGCGCCTGATAAACGCTACGATGACAGGAGGGGCTGGTTTGCAAAGCGGCGATAGCAAGAAAATAAATTTGCTGAGCGCTTTTTCTGTTTTTTTGTTTATGAAATATTTTTTGCAGATAATCCAGGGTAAGCAATGTTTCGCCTGGCATTAATATCAATGATTTCGAGGGTGAACGAGAAAACAAAATGTCAGTCCGGTGCCGTAGATAATATTCTTTTGTTCCTCATTCGAAAAAAAACTATCCAAAAAGTTTGCAAATCAAAAAAATCTTTATCTTTGCCCTGGTAAGAAAATCTAATGGCATGAAAGTTCAAACAGTAATATACCATACAGAAATAAAGAACATCCCCGCCGCCCAAACGGCAGAGAATGTTTACATTTTACCCCCCCTAAATTTCACATTTCGGCCAGTGATTACATA
>JAITHO010000085.1 GCA_031279915.1 Tannerellaceae bacterium | reverse complement strand
ACCCGATTGAATCCCCTGCCGCCACCAGATTTTTTGGCGACACCCGATTGAATCCCCTGTCGCCACCAGATTTTTTGGCGACACCCGATTGAATCCCCTGTCGCCACCAGATTTTTTGGAGTTATCTGTTAAAAGCATTTCACATTTGCCTAATAAATCCCAGCATCCGCATCAAATGCATGCGGGGAGCTTTGTAGGGGGGCAAAAGTGATTGCATTTGCGTTTGTAGAGGGGCAAGATTTTGCGTCTTTACGCCCACCCGCCTGCCAAAAAAATTCGACCCCTACAAATGCTCCTTCGCCTCGCAGCGCCTCGCCGGTATCCGCATCCAGAAATCCCCATTTGCCGTCACGCTCCGTCGGCGCCAATTTTCGCGTATCAGAAGCCATCTCATTTCGCTTTATTTTTAGTTATATGGCCAAAAATATGATAGGCGCTTATCATCTTCAAATGTTTTTACTCACGCCAACTTCCCTGTCAGCATTTTGATTAACACTTAATTCTGATAACTTTGCGCTTAGAAAACATTGTCATAGAGTATTTATTCACCTATAATTAAAATTTTATGAGCGCAAAAAATGTAGCAGTGCAACCAACATCAAGCGACCCAACCAAAGAATCGCTACTGCGAGCAACAGGCATTTCATACGAAGAGATGCAATCTATGGATATTGAAGAGATCCACGCAAGGATTGAAAAGAAGATTGGCAAGAAACTTACTTTCAAGCCGAATACTGATATGCGCTTGATAGGCCGTGGCTCTCCCTATCTGTATCTTAACCGCGTATTTCAGTTTGATGAGAAGAAGTTAGACAAGTTTATTGATTCGCTTCGCTTGCTTAAGTAATGCAGGATTCAAATTTTATTTCGAAGTGCTCCCCATTGTATGATACTTATTCTACCGAAATCAGACCTTTGATTAGTGAAATAGAAGCAAGGTTTGAAGAGTTCCCTGTTCCAATCCTTAATGAAATACGTGCATTCAATGATCACGTGGCCAGATGCTATCAAGACATAAACAATGAGGCCTTTGTTGATGAGCAGCTCAAAAAAAGCAAAATCGCACATAGATAGGATGCATCTCGATTGCTACAAATTTTTAAGTGTAAAATTGTATGAGGTTACTGTCATTAAATTCGAAAAACGAACGAAGCATGTTGACATTTCAACGATAAGCGACGGAGATTTCTATATCAACTACAAAATGCAAAGGAACGTCATCGTCAAAAGCATACAGGATGCCAAAAAGACGGCAGGTAGAGATATAGATAGTGCGCTTGAACTTTTTAAAGAAGTACACGCAAAACATGCGTTATTAGAAGAACTCCTTATTGATAACGAAGTCCATATACGCAGGGCAATAGCAAGATTCACCAGCCGGAAACTTGTCAATATTATATTGTGGTTGCTTGCGGCGATAGGTTCGGGAATCATTGGAAGCATGATAGCATGTTCCTTCTATCCTGATTGGTGGCGATCCCTGCTCTAAGCCGGTTGCCAAGCTGAGGCAAGGCATTCTCTACTTGCAAACTGCCCCCCAAAAGTTGTAGAACGTTTGGGGGGCAGTCAGTTTACGCACTCTGCAAATCGAAGCATCCTCCGCGGGCATAAAAAGAAAAAGGAGAACTGCCTCACGGCAACCCTCCCCGAATATAATTAACTTAAAATAAAAAATGTTTGTTGAGTTATACTTTATGAGAACTATTAATTACTGCGCAAAGGTAAGCTCGCGAGATACTCGGCGATTATCAATTCCATTGTTTTAATTAACTATAATCTTTGCGAGTCGTTAAACAGTTGCGATCATTTTTCCGTCAGCCATTCGGTTATCTGGGCGATAATCTGCTGTTTCATATCGTTTGGCATTGTGTTGATGCGGGTGCGATGGCTGCCGCGCGGCTGAAAATATAGCTGCTGATTCACCTTGCCTCTGAAGCGCGGGGCATGCACGGCGCTCCAGGGATCAATTTCGCCGTAAATGAATATCATCTTCGGATCATTTTCCTTCAGATAGTTGTAGATTTTGTTGTACAGGGCCGGATCGAATGTTTGGGGGAGAGCCGATTGCGGAACCATCAGGCGGGCAAGGTATCCGCTTGATTCGCGCACGCTGAGGTACTTGCGGAAGGGCTTGAGCTCGTATCCGTAGTAGCCCAGCTCGCGGGCAGCCTGTACGAAGAAGGAGCTCTCCGATTGATTGTCCGAGAAATAGTCGGGATCGCAAATCTCCACAAGATGCTCGAAGATTATGCTGTCGTTGGCCGTGAGCGGCGGAATGAGCTTAAAGGACGTGCCCCATTGCCAGAAAGCGAATGAATATTCGAGCACGCAGTAGTCGAATATTTCGGCCATTGGCGCGCGGAATGTCATCTGCTTCTCCTTGGCGAGCTTCTCAAGCATCGGAACGAGGGTGGCCTTGCGCTTGAGAGCCTCGATCTGGAAGTCGCGTATTTGCCTGCGCTCCGAGCGCGTTCCGACCTTTCGGAGGAAAGGCTCATGGCGTCCGTCTTCCACTCCTCGGCAGAGGGGCGCAACGTATGGCACGGAGATGTCGACGTCGTCGGGGAAGAATGTGCGATAAATCATGGCGGTTTGTCCGCCCTTGCTGATGCCCGTGCTTATCCATTTCCCAGGATAGATGTCCCTGAAGAGGCTGCGCACGTGATGGAGGTCGAAGGCTGAGTTCTGGGCCGTGAGGTATGTCCAGTCAAGAGGCTCCGGAGTAGATTCGAGGAAATAGCGGTGCTCCACAAAAACTATGTTAGCGTCGAAGAGCGCCGATAGCTCCTCTCTATACCGCGAAGTGAGGGCGTATCGTCCGCCATATCCTTCGGTTACGATAACGGTTGGCCTGTCGAATCCAACATGGCATACAACCACCCGCTGGTCGAACTTTCCCGCTTCGGGATTATTGTGGTCAAGAGGTTGGGTTACTCGGAATACATATTTCTCGGCGAAGCTTGATTCCAAAGCTTCTATCCTGCTAACGTTTTCCAAAGCTTCGAGTTTCGCCTTCAGCTCCGTTGCTGCGAATATATTCAGCGACAGGAGGAGCGACAGTGAGAGTGTGAACAATGTGCGTGTCATATTCATGCGTGTTTATAAAATGATTGTTTTGTCGATGCGGATAATACGTGTTGCGAGCTTCTCCATGTTGGCAAGATTGTGCGAAACGAGGATAACTGCGCTTTCATGCCGGATCTCTCCCAGCAATTCGTAGAAATGAGTTTCGAAGGCTGTGTCTATATACGAATCCGGTTCGTCGAGTATGAGGACTTTCGGCTTGCCGATGATGGCTCGTCCGAGGAGCGTTCGCTGGAGCTGCCCGCCCGAGAGCTCTCCAATGGGCCGACGTGCCAGCTCGGCGAGTCCCATCTGCTCAATCGTACGATCTATGCGCTGTCGTTGCTCTCTGCTGAAGGAGCGAAAGAGAGGTTTGTCGGACACGAGCCCTGAGCTGATTACCTCTCGCACGGAAATGGGGTACTTCTTGTCGATCAGATTTACTTGCGGGAGATAGCCCATCTTGAGCGATGCAACTTCCTCCCCTTGCTGAAAGAACCGGATGCTGCCTCCAACAGGCTTAAGCAGTCCGAGAATGATTTTCAGCAACGTAGTCTTGCCTCCGCCGTTCGGGCCCGTGATTCCGAGGAAATCCGCCTTGTACAGCGTGAGCGATACATCTTTCAGTATGACTTCGGCCTGAGCCGTATATGCAGCCGAAATATTTTCGAGGACAATGAGCTCATTCATCGGCTAAGGCTTTGGCTAAACGGATCATCTCGCGGCTCCAATCGTAGGCTTGGAGATTGATGCTCACAAGGCGGCATCCGGTTGCTTCGGCAAGTCGGCGGGCATTGTTCGGATCAAATTCCTGCTGGATGAAAATCACCCGAACGTTGTGCGTCTTCACCGCATCAACAAGCTCCTTCAGGCGCTGGGGCGACGGTTCTTTCCCGTCTAATTCTATGCTTAGCTGTTCGAGATTATACTCGCGTGCGAAGTACGTCAGGGCCGGATGATAGATGATGAAGGCCGATCGCTCCAGAGGAGCTAAGATCGATCGGATAAGGGAGTCGGTTGCATTGATTTCGTTCGTGAGCTTGATGTAGTTCTCTCGATATATAGGTTCGCCGGCGGGATCGATTTCTGCGAAGGCTCGGAATGTATTTGCGGCAATCGTACGAGCTCCTTCGACGGAGCTCCAAACATGCGGATCGACCCCTCCGGCATGGTGATGGCGATTGTCGCCAACGGAGTTCTCATCACTGATGAGGCGGAAGCCCTCGGAGAGGTTGAAGGCCTTCATGCTCGGATTGTTGGCGATGATGCTCTGGATCCAGGCCTGCTCGAATCCGATCTGGCTACCCATCAGCAGATATGCGGAGCATTGGTTGAAGCGCAGCATCTGCCGCGGAGTGGCATCGTAAGTCTCCGGACTTTGACCCGGAGGCACAACGGTATAGATCTCGAATCGATTGCCGGCTATTTTATCGGCAAAGTATCGTTGAGGCTCGATGGTTACGGCGATGAAGCTCTTCTCCGTTCGCCGGCCGCATCCTGCGAGCGCCACGGCAAGCGCTATAAGCCATACCTTCTTTGTTCGCCAAAGCTCTGCAACTGTCATAGCATCGAGCGGTATATGGCGTCTTGTATCCTTGGCCGTATGCGCATGCTGCTTATCTTGCTGTTCTCGCGGGTGGGATAAACGCGGTTGGAGAGGAATATGAAGATGAGTTCGTTGTCGGGATCTATCCAGAAGCATGTGCCTGTGTATCCCGTATGGCCGTAAACCGATGGCGGAGCGAGCTCTCCACAGGGCGATGATCCCGGATGTCGGGCGTCGGGCTTATCGAATCCCAGTCCGCGGCGGGAGCTTGGGGTCTTTGATCGGGTAAAGAGATCGACGGTGGCCTCCGACAGCAATCGCTCTCCTCCGTAGCTGCCGCGGTTGAGATATACCTGGAGCATCTTCGCCAGATCGTTAGCATTGGAGAACAAACCTGCATTGCCCGACACTCCTCCCTGAAAAGCTGCCACCTCGTCGTGAACGTATCCGCGAAGAGATTGCCTCCGGAAGCTATTGTCGATCTCGGTTGGAACTATCTGCAAAGTATCGAAACTGCGGAGCGGGTTGTAGGTGAGCTTGCGGGCTCCTATCCTGTCGTATATCGCATCGCGAAGGAGGCTATCCAGCCGCCTACCGCTCTGGGCCTCTACCATCTGCTGAAGCATTACGAAGTTGATGCAGCTATACAGGTACTTCCCTTTTGTTCCCAAACGCGACTGGCGGATCGTTGTCATAATTGTATCGCTAAATGCATCGGCTACGAAGAAATTCCGCCCTGCCTCAAGGCTATAACCTTCGCCCGAACTATCGCGCACGACCGCTTTCTTGTAAACCGAGAAGGGCAGAGTTGCGATCACGCCTGTTTGGTGATAGAGCAAATCGCTGACGCTAAGTCGCTCCTTGTCTGATCCCTGCAGCTTCGTAACATGCTGTCCAATATTATCGTTGAGCGTAAACTTCTTGGCGTCGTATTCCAGCATGACTGCGGCGAGGGCGCCTACTGTTTTGGTGACCGAGGCCAGGTCGTAGATGGATTCCTCGTTTACGCGCTGACGGCTTTCGTAATCATAATATCCAAAGGCTTTTTCATATATCACAAGGCCTTTTCGTGCTACGAGCACCTGGCATCCGGGAAATGCATGCTCCTTGAGTCCTGCTTCCACTATGGTGTCGATGGCGGCGAGCTTGCTTGCATCTATGCCGGCTTCTTCGGGTTCGTGATAGCCAAGGCGCGTGGGAGTGGTCGATATTCCGGTGCCGACAGGAAATAGCTTTGGGATTCCGACCGGGAGTTTGCCGCCGGCTGCCGTTCCGCCGAAGAGCAGCTGGGCTGCATAGGATCGGCTCAGGGGAGTGTCTTCGTAGGCCATAAGTACGGCTTTGGCGGCGGATATCGCGCTCGAATAGTTGCTGCAAAAGTATGGCTGGGTGAAGAACACTATCGCGACGTTCCGCTTTGCGGCCAGCTGCCTCAGGTAGGAGCTTTCGGCCACGCGAACGGTATGTACGGCGCAAACGATCAGGTCGTATTTCTCCAGATCGGCATATACTTTTTGTTGCTGAAGGGCTTTAGCGTCGCGCGGCAAACTGAAGCAGGCTACGCTATCGTACTTGTTCAGCATCGCCATAAATTCATTGCTTGCCGACTCGCCCAGCGACAGGGCGGCTATCTTTTGCCCTGGCTTGCTGCGGAAGGGTACGAAGGCGGAATCGTTTTTGAGGAGCGTAAGTCCTTCTGCGTTTAGCTTGGCGGCGAGCCAGGCGGCGTGAGGCGTGTTGATGCGTTCTTCGAGGCCTTTTTGTTGGATGGGATGGCGGTCGTATAGTCCGGCCACGTACTTATATTTCAATATCTTCAGGCATTTGTTCTCTATATCTTTCAGGTTGAGTATGCCTTCGGATATGGCTTGTTTGACGGCGATGAAGTCAGTTTGGGGCTTAGCTGTTCCGAGAACGATGTCGTTGCCGGCTTGTAGGGCTCTCACAGAGGGGTTGTCGGCCTTGTTGGTTGTTGCGCCCTTCATGGCCAGGGCATCGGTGAACATTAGGCCTCCAAATCCGTATTCTTCGCGCAATAGCTTTGTTACTATGGGTTCGGAGAGTGATGATGGCCGGCCTTCAACGGCGTCGAGCGCAGGAACGTGAAGGTGGGCTGTCATGATTCCGCCTAAGCCTTCTTCTATGTATCTCTTGAACGGATAGAGCTCGATGCTATCAAGGCGGGTGCGGCTGTGCTTCACAACGGGGAGCTTCTCGTGCGAATCGTCGGAGGTATCGCCATGCCCTGGGAAGTGCTTAGCCACGGATAATATGCCGGCGCTTTCCAGTCCGCGCGAGTAGGCTATTCCTTTGTTGGCAACAGCTTTCGGATCTTCGCCAAATGATCTTGTGCCGATAACGGGATTGCTGCGGTTGCTGTTCACGTCGAGATCGGGGGCGAAATTCACGTGTATGCCCATCTCTCGGCATTGCCGTCCGACCTCTCTGCCGTACTCGTAGATGAGCTCCTCATTGTCAATGGCTCCAAGCATCATGTTGCGGGGGAATCGGGTCGTTCCGGTGAGGCGCATCGACAGCCCCCATTCGCCATCCAGAGCCACCAGCAGAGGAACGCGCGATGCGGCTTGCATCCGGTTGGTTATCTCGGCCTGGGCTGCGGGCATGCCTTTGGAGAACAGAACTCCGCCGATGTGTATCGAATCCATGTACGTTATCATCTTGCGCATGTTGCGCTCGTCGGGCGAGGGGTCGGCTATCACCATAAAGACCTGGCCTATCCGCTCGTCATAGCTCATCGCATCGAATACTGAATCGACCCAATGCTGCATCTTCTGCCGGTCGACTTCTTTGAATAGAGCCGGAGCGCTATCCTCATCTGTTCTGGCCCTAAGGATTTGTATGGAACTTATAAGTAATAATAAGAAAAGCAGGGTGGATTTGTTGTCGCTATGCATATACATTAATAATTTCTTTCATTAGGGCCGCTAAGATAAGGCTTTTTCTGAGCTTTTCGGCATGCCCCGAGGCCTAAACCGTGCCGCGCAGGGGCCAAACGATCCTTTTTTTGCTCCTCTCAACCACATAGCTGTTTTCTGAAAAAATTTTTTTCCCAAAACATAGACCTGTGTTTGTCCAAAAAAAGCTGCTGAAACCAGGCATACCCCTAGGCTGGCCCCAAATCATCTTCAGGAAGGAATTTTGCGGCCTATTTTCCGCCAATTCGACTGTATTTTGCCTAACTAGCAGCCATTTTGTCTTGAAAAATCATTGCCGAGCCCAAGCACAGCCTGGTTTTGCCCCAAAAAGGCCATTTTCGCCTCAATATAGAGACTGTTTTTTTGAAAAAAATCTGATTGGGGCCAGCCTAGGGGTAAGGTTGTGCCCAATCACTTTTTTTGGACAGACACTAGTCGTTGTTCTGCTCCCAAAACTTTTTGCCGGGGACAAACACGGGTCGTACTTGAGGTAAATATTTCTGCCGGGGACAAACACAGGTCGTAGCTGAGCCAAAATCTTTTTCTCCAGAACAACCCCACTGCTGTGTTGCTATCGACGGATTCGGAGCCGGATATTATCGGCCCTGACCTTTAGTCAACACGTAGTTTGAGGATAGTGACCGAGTTTGGAGGGAAGTCGTAAACGAGGCCGCGTCCGAGAGGGAAGTTGTGGTTGAAGCTCTCAGGGGCCACGCGCTTGGGGTTGGCAGATGTATTTTGCAATCCGGGTTCGCCCTGGAGGCAGATGACCTGTGCGGCGCGCCGTGGCTTTAGCCCGTTGATGCGGATGGCGGTTTTTTCGCTGTGAAAGGTGGTGTTGACAACTTTGAGCATCATGGTTCGGGTTGAATTATCGAGGGTTACGATTGCCACGAGGCTTGGGAGGGATGGGTTAACGGCGCGATGTATGCTATGGTTGTTGAGGTAGCATTGTATGGTGTCGTAGTGGCAGGCGATGCGCAGGTCGAGCGCCTGTCCGTTTCGGATGTCAAGGGCAGCCAGTCCGAGCGTATCAATAATGGTTCCGGTATGCCGGTATAGCAGGCTTTGTCGTCCTTCGAGCTTTAAGGCGATGCTTTTGGTGATGCGTATCAGGAGGCGCGGATCTTCGGTGCGAGGCCTTAGGGATGCGAAGAGTTCGTAATTATATGTCGAATCCTGGGTTTGGCTCTTGCGGATAGTCCATGCCAGAGTTTCGAAGCTGCCGTCGAGCGTGTCGAGGTCAATCGCCGCTCGTTCCACATGTGGTCGGGAGTAGGTTTGCACTTCCGATGGGATGATAACCTCGCCAATGTTTCGCGCGAACATCTGCAGCAGGTAGTATGAAGGCGAAACATAAGATCGTCCGGATTCGGTGAAGATGAGCGGCGTTCTGAAGTTGCCAGGTTCGTATCGTCCGGCAATTGGTGCGAAGGCGATCTGCCTGAAGGTATGCGGACGGCTTTCGGCTCTGATCAGGAAGCAGGCTTGTGCGACGGCAGCTCTGAGACTTGAGGGGCTGGGCTCTATGCATCCAAGCCCGTGTACTCTGATTCCGGTGGGATACATGCCTGCGAAGTCGTGATCGGCCATGAGCCATGTTTCATCGGCATAGTAAGCCTTCTGCTGAGTTCTGACGCTGTCTAAGGCATGCCAAGCGTTCAGGTCCTGGGCAATTCCGGAGGCGGCCCTATTGGCAGCTTTTCGTTCGAGAATAAATATAGGGCCGATGGAATCCACCAGTTCCATTACGTCGAGCCTGAATCCACGGTTATTCCAGGTTGTTTGCGGGATGAGCGATACCTGGTCGATGAAGAACAATGACGACTCCCGCATGTAGAAAGCCAAGCGTGCATTGACGGCATCTGCGGTAGCGATGAAGGAGTGTCGATGGCGCGTCCATGTATACGTGGGCATCACCTTCATCGGCAGGCTGAGCTTGGCCCCAGCCGAGTCTTCGAGCGCCACTTCGAGTTCAACAGGCGTAGTAGTGTAGGATGTTCGCAGATAAAAGCTGAGCTCATAACGTTCGGTTCGTCGTAGCGAGATCCCATATCCGGAAGCGCTCACCCCACCCCGCCTGTCAATCCCCGAAGGATTGGCGGATACCATCAGCGATTGCAAATCATCCGGCGCGATAGGCCTTGATGTACTGCGAGCCATGTAAGTAAATGGCGCAAGCGTATGCCATCCGGGCATAGAGTCGCCTTCGTCAAAGCTGGAGTTGCGGATAAGCTCGGCCTTTATAGCCGCCACCTCTCCTTCGTCGATCGACAAACCATAGAAGTCGTCGTTGAGCGGCGTGGTTGAGCTCTCCATATCTATACGTATGCTTGAGGTAATCGGGATTTCGGGCCGGCAAGCCCATAATGACATTGCTGTGAGGATATATAGTGCGATGAGGCGATAGGTATACATGTTTTTCGTCCAAAAATATTTATAGAAACAAAGATATGGAAGTTGTCGAGACGGCCAAAGGAGGCATTTCCAGAAGCGCCTCAGTCATCCCTGCTTATATGTAGGGATAAAAAACTGAAGGTTGAGTAGCCTGCACCTCCAACAGGCTTGCTCAACCTTCCTCCCCAAAGGGCTCCACTACTTAGAGTTCGGCCCTAATTTAATCTATTGGCCAGTTCGGCCACTATTGCTGGTCCTTCGGCTATACCTTCGCCTCCGTCTTCGCTGAACAATCCAATGATGCGCGAGCCTTTCAGGAAGGCCGGTATGTTGCCATTGTATCTGTCGCGGATGGTGATCGGGCCATCCTTAATCTCGTCGCTCTGCTTTGTGAACGCGAAGTATTGCTGAAGGATTAGCCGAGCTCCGTTGGCCGTTTTTCCGTCGACGATGAAAAGCTGGAAAGTCTTGCCGCCTCTGAGATACGACGCGGCATAAACCGACTTAAGGAAGTCGTGGCCGATGTAGCTCGAATTGATATAGACCTCTGAATGTTTGACCCGACCCTCCTCCGGCAACATCTCGAGCATTGCAGGATAAGCCGGACTTTGATCGATCTTGGCTGCCATACCGCGCGCAATGGCTTGCATCAGTTCGGCAACATTCTCCGAATCGCAATGCGCCGCCATCTTGACGTAAATGGATCCGGCGAAGAAGAAAAGGTTCTCATCGTCGCCCTGCGCCTCTGCTCCGATGCCGTCGATGAAGGCGATCTCAGGCGAACGCTCTGAGGCATACATGCCGAAAGCATCTTCGGGCGATCCGTGCCGATAAGCCTGCACGGTTATATAGTCGTCGCCCTTGCGATAGTCAATGGCCGTCATCTCGCGGAAGTTGTTTGCCAGAAACAGAGGCGCGGCGCCGTTTATCCTGTCGTATAGGTTATCCGGATTGAAAGTCTCAAGGCTCCCCATAGTCCATCCCTCAAGCGCCGGCATCCAGTCCTTCAGCTGATGGGACGACTGCGCCTCCGCCGGCCTCAGAGCAGCCATGGCAAGCATTAGGATTATAGCAAATCGTAGATTCATGGCCGGCCTCAGCTTAGTAAGAAGTCAGGAACGCCGAGCGTCGGAGTTACCGCGGCAATGCGTTCGGCAACGTTATAATCGAGCGTGCACTTCACGCGGCAGTCGCCCTTGCACGAGCTGCAGATCGAAGCCGCATCGGCCAATCGAAGTTCCGAGAGCAGTTCCTTCGACAGCCCGGCATTGCGGTATCCGTAGGCATACATATAGGCCCGCATGATCTCAGGCACGGGCAAGCCTTCAGGACATTCTTGTTCGCACTTACCGCATCTTTGGCAGAAGAGCATCTCTTTGCTGTCGAGCGATGCCAGGTATAGCTGCTCCTCAGCGCTGAGCGTTGGAGCCTTCGCAGCCGCGAGGCAGTCCTCCAGCTTATCGAAGTTGTCGAAGCCAGGGATAGCCGTTGTGATATTCGGATTCTGCCAAACCCACTTGAGGCATGCCTGACCGTTCACCGACGCACCTCCGGCCACTCCTCCCGTCATGCTCTTCATCGCCACAAATCCTATGCCCGCCTTCACTCCGCGCTCGATAGCCTCATTGGTTTCCTGAAGCTTCGGCAGCTTGAAGTTGTAGCTGAGCAGTATTACCTTATATACGCCAGCAGCTATGGCAGCGTCGATCTGTTCGGGTTTCATAGCATGCGTGGATAGTCCTACGTACTTCACTTTGCCGTCGGCTATGAATTGCTCCAGCAGTCCGACAATCCGATCGTTGCTGACGTCATCCGTGCCATTGCGGCTATCGAGCGCATGAGTGTAGAAGATGTCCACGTAGTCCATCTGCAGCCGTTTCAAGCTAAGATCGAGCATAGCAGTGAAGTCCTTCTCAAAACTATCCTTCAGCGGATACTCAAACTTCCCCTTCGTGGCAATAGTGAAAGAGGTTCGCGGCTTATCCTTGAAGAAATTGCCCAGCATCTCTTCATTTCGTCCGTTCTGATACCCGTGAGCGGTATCAAAATGGGTGATCCCAGAGTTGTAAGCCGCTCGCACAACGTTAGGATTATCGGCCCTCATCACCCCCATGCTAAGAATCGGAAGCTCGAGCTCCGTGCTACCCAACTTCCGCAGAGGGAAAGCTTCATCGCTTTGCATCGCCTCCGGAACCATAGCCTGAGCCCTCGTCCCTGAAGTCAATACAACGCCCGCGCCGGCAGCAGCCGATAGGCGGAAAAAATCTCTACGATTGAAATTCTTGTGTCTCATAATTCTAAAATTAAATAGGTTAATAATAAATATTGGTCTGATATAATCGCATTGGTTTCATATAATCGTGGCACAAATATATCTGCTTTCTTGGAAATTTACTTCATCTCGACCTCGGGACGGCTGCAGATCTCCGGTTTCCGCCTCCGTCCCGAGGGAGATGCGCTCTGTTATTTAGCTTGGCGACAGCTTAGGGCGGGGATGACGAAGGCGTTGATGAGTGTCGATGTCAGCAATCCTCCCAGGATGACCTTAGCCATGGGGCTTTGGATCTCGTTGCCTGGCAAATCTCCTCCAAGAGCGAGAGGAATGAGAGCCAAGGCAGATGTAAGAGCAGTCATCAGTATTGGATTGAGGCGATCCATAGATCCTGCGATAACGGCCTCTTTCAGGCTGAGCCCTTCTGCCTGCAGATCATTGTAGCGCGAAACCAGTAGGATGCCGTTGCGGGTAGCTATGCCAAAGAGCGAAATGAATCCGATAATTGCCGGTATGCTTATCACTCCGCTGCTAAAGAAGAGGGAGAAGACCCCTCCTATCAGCGCAAGCGGCAGATTCAGCAGAATCATAGCCGACTGCTTTGTGTTCCGAAACTGTGCATATAGCAGCAGAAATATCATCAGCACGGAGAGGACGGATGTGGCGAGCAGAGTTCGCGAGGCAGCCTGTTCGCTCTCAAACTGTCCGCCGTATTCAAGGCGGTAGCCTTCGGGGAGCTTAATCTGCGATTCTATGCTGCGGCGTATGTCGGCAACCACTCCACGGAGGTCGCGACCGGCCACGTTGGCTGAGATGACAATCTTGCGCGATACATTCTCCCTGTTGATTGTGTTCGGGCCCGAAGAGGAGCTGACTTTGGCTATATGGTCGAGGGGGATCTTCTGTCCGCCGGCGTCGACGATGAGGTTGCGGATGCTTTCGGCGGTGGATCGGCTGTCGTTGCCAACTTTGAGGGTGAGATCGAATACTCGATTGCCTTCGTACACTTGCGATACTACTTCTCCGGCCAGCATGAGGTTAATTATTTCGGATAACTCTGCGATGGAGACTCCGTATCGTGCGAGGAGTTCGCGGCGCGGTTCGATCTTAAGCTGTGGGCGTTCGATTTGTTGCTCCACGTTGAGGTCGGCTATTCCTTCAACCTTTGCCACGGCTGCTTTGATTTGGTTGCCGATGGAGTACATTCGATTGAGATCGGAGCCGAAGAGTTTGATGGCGATATTGGCTCGGGTTCCCGAAAGCATGTGGTCGATGCGATGCGATATGGGCTGTCCGATTTCGATGTTTGCTCCCGGAATGATCTGCAGCTTTCGTCGGATATCTGCGAGTATCTCATCCTTCGAGCGATGTTCGGCAAGGAAAGGAGCTTCGATCTCCGAAACGTTCACTCCCAGGGCATGCTCGTCGAGTTCGGCTCGACCTGTTTTGCGTCCGAGAGTTTTGATTTCGGGAACGGTGAGCAGGAGATTCTCGGCCATCCGTCCGATCTTATCCGACTCCTCAAGCGATATACCTGGCATTGTGCTGACATTGATTGTGAACGATCCCTCATTAAATGACGGAAGGAAGCTGCGTCCCAAAGTGAGCGCAGCCGCAATCGCCGTAACAATAATCAGCCCTGTAAAGGCGAAGACCCAAAGGCTATGCTTCAGCGTCCACTTGAGCGCAATGCCGTACCATCCCTTGAGCCATCTCACCAGGAAAGGCTCTCTGTCTCTCTTCTTTGCCGAATCGCCCAAAAGGAAGGAACATAGCACCGGCGTCAGAGTGAGAGCCACCACCGTCGATGCGAACAGAGCTACAATGAAAGCAATGCCCAGCGGCGCCAACATTCGGCCCTCCATGTCGGAGAGGAAAAACAGAGGCAGGAAGCTGGCCACGATGATCAGCGTGGAGTTCAGGATCGGCAGACGAACTTCCTTGGAGGCTTCGAAAACCACGGAGATGACGTCCTTGCGCTTGCTATCGTCCTCGGCCAGCAGATGATTCTCGCGCAATCGCTTGAAGACGTTCTCAACATCCACAATGGCATCGTCCACCAGCGATCCGATCGCTATCGCCATTCCTCCCAAGCTCATGGTATTGATCGTTAGCCCCATCACCTTCAGGCTAAGGATGGACACAAGCAGGGAGAGCGGGATGGTCACGAGCGAGATCAGCGTTGTCCGCACGTTCATCAGGAAGATGAAGAGGATAATGACGACGAACAGACCGCCTTCAAGCAGGGCCTTCTGAACGTTATCTATCGAGCTTTCGATGAATCGCGCCTGGCGGAAGATATCCGTCGAGATATGAACGTCGGGCGGAAGCGAGCTGAGGAGTTCGCTGACTGCATGATCGATCTTTGCCGTGAGATCAATGGTATTAACCGACGGCTGCTTGTTGACGGTGATAAGCACAGCCGGCTTGGCTCGCTCGGAGGCAAGGCCCGTTTTGGGTGATTTACTCCCTATTGCGACTTGGGCTATATGTTCGAGGAGAATGGGATAATTATTCCGACTTGCAACAACCGTTTGGGCAAGTTCGCCGATTTTGTCTGTCGACAGGAGCCCGCGGATGATGTATTCGTTGCCGTACTCGTAGAGAACTCCGCCATTGGCGTTGCTATTCATATTACGGACTTTGTCGACTATCTCATCCAAGGAGATATTGAAGTGCCTCATCTTATCGGGCTGCAGCAGGATTTGGTATTCTTTCACGTCGCCGCCGATTACAGCCACTTGAGCGACGCCTCCGGTTGAGAGCAATCGGGGCCGGATAGTCCAGTCGGCAAGCGTGCGTAAGTCAAGCAGAGAGGTAGTGTCGGCCGTAAGCCCTATAATCATCATCTCGCCAAGAACTGA
This sequence comes from Tannerellaceae bacterium, assembly GCA_031279915.1. Lineage (GTDB taxonomy): Bacteria > Bacteroidota > Bacteroidia > Bacteroidales > Tannerellaceae > DFXE01. Next base: position 8,897 of record JAITHO010000085.1, on the reverse strand, counting down.
AGTTTGGGGGCCTATCATCGGACTGCCTGCCTGAGGAGGCAAATCATCCTTCACGACTCCCAGCTTCTCTGCAACGATTTGCCTTGCCCGATAAATATCCATATCCCAATTAAACTCCACCCATACGACGGAGAAGCCCGTGGTTGACGACGAACGCACCCTCCTCACTCCCATAGCTCCGTTGAGCGCCGTTTCGACGGGGAAGGTTACAAGCCGCTCGGTTTCCTCGGGAGCCATGCCTCCGGCTTCGGTCATCACAACAACGGTGGGGGCATTGAGGTCGGGGAATACATCGACATCCATATTCATAGCCGTGTAAAGGCCGGCCACGAGCAGCAAAACGGCGGCCACGATGATAAGGATTCGATTGTTCAGCGCATATTGAATAATCTTGTTCATCGCATTAAGATTAAGTTAAGGTTAATGCGAATGAGTATGGCCTTCGGGAACGATTGAGGATACGGCGGCAAGCTTCAGTTGATAGGCTCCCTTAGCCACAAGCCTGTCGCCCGCACTTAAGCCCGATAGCGCCACCGCTCTCTCGCCATCATTTGGCCCCAGATTTACTTCCCGACGGATATATCCTTCATCATCTGCCTGCACATACACGAAAAAGAGGCTCTGCTCTTCTATAATAGCCGAGATAGGCGCCGTCACAACATTTTCCTGAGGAGCCGACAGCAGATAGACCTCCGCAAATGTTCCCGGCAGAATATCGCCCGCAGGATAATCAAACTCGAAGATGACCGGAATGAAAGCCGATTCTCTTCCAGCCGAAGCCTTGCCGAACGAGAGGAGCCGACCGTTCAGTTCGGATAGCTTGTAGAGCCGATCGTCGTAAGCGGTTTTGAAGTTGGCGCTGCGGATATTTTTCAGCTCTCGGTAATGATTATCCGATACTTCAACGCGGAGCTGGAGGCGCCTATTCTGCACCACGCTTGCGATGCGTTGCCCCACGGAGATGTATTCTCCTTGCGCTACCGACAGATTGCGGATATAGCCATTCATCGGCGCATTGACGCTGATGCCTTTGGCGGTAACGTTGGCCGATTGAGCTTCGTAAGCGGTGCGAGCGGTTTCGTAGCGGAGGCGAACCTGATCGTATTCATTTGCCGAGATAAGCTGGTCGCGAAAGAGATCGTCGGCGCGAGCCATTTCTTTTTGGGAAATTTCGTAGGAGATCTTTGCTTTTGCGGCCGGATCTCCGTCGGGCAAGTTGCCGGCCGAGATGGTAACTATGGATTCGCCTCGCCGAACGTACATTCCTTCGGCAATGGAAGCCTTAGCGAAGGATACGATGCCGTTGGCCGTAGCGGCAACCGTTGCCTCATCGGCTTGCGAGGCTTGGATCTGCCCGCTGGCTTTGATGACGGCGGCGAATGTGCGGGCTTCAACGATCTCGATTTGCAAGCCTGTGGCTTCGGCTTGCTCATGGGTGAAGATTATCTCATCAGCCGGATGCTCTTCGCCTGAAAGCTCGCTTGCCTGAACGCGATCGTGCGAGTGATCATGCTCGCCTGAATGTTCGTGAGAGTGATCATGCCCGTGCGAATGTTCGGCCTCTTGCCGGTGAGAATGGCAGGCAGCAAATAGAGCCCAGCCTGCGATAAGTATATATATAATGTATATTCTCATTTTGAGGAGTTGAAATTTGTGGTACATAGAAATAAGACCCAGGCATAGCCATAGATCTCAAAAGAAAATAAGCTGCGGATGCAGTATCCGGACAAAATCAAGCCCAGATCTTAATTTCAACTATAAAGCGGGGGAGCGCGCAAGCCATACACAAAGCTTGCATCGCTGAAATAATAAAACGACAGGAAAAATCCAGGCAGCCTAACCACAGGCCCGCCATCTGCAAGGAGCATACAGTTGGGCGTACCAACGGCCACGAATGACAGATGCTCATGAAGCGGATTAGCGCAAGAGCAAATCTTGCACTTCAGCCCGCCATCCGTTTGCGGTTCGACGTAATCCATGCTCGAAGCGCACGAGCCTTTATGCTCCTCGCAGTCGTCGGCGTGGGGCAAATCCGCGTGCTCGCATCCATATTCGGTAACAAGGCAAATCCGTCCGTCATCGTGATGATGATGGGGGAAAACCGTGAAGAAGGCCAAGCTTGCAATGGCTATCGCTACGGATAATATGGAGAATGTTCGCTTCAAGATGATCGCTTTTTTGAGGATTTGGGCAAATATACACATTCATAGCTTAAAAATAAGCCTGCCCTGCTTAGCCGACTGCAATCTTAGCTTGCCGGAGGCCGGCGCGACCCGTAATCGTTCAAAATTTTGCCCCCCTATATTTTGCGGGCTTTGTTCATTTTGCAGTTTCCTTGCGAAAAATCGATTCATCAAAAAGTGACGTGAAGATTCCTTGCGAAAAATCCATCCGTTAAAAAGTGTCATGAAGATTCCTTGCGAAAAATCCATCCGTTAAAAAGTGTCATGAAGATTCTCTGAGAAAAATTCATCCGTTAAAAAGTGTCATAAAGATTCCTTGCGAAAAATTCATCCGTTAAAAAGTGTCATGAAGATGGCTTGCGAAAAATTAATTCAGCCAAACGACAAATGCCGATGGCTTGCGAATATTCCAGACTAAAGGCTTTGCTATTCAATGTACATGCGGAAAATTCAATGGGCCGACTTGGGCCTTGCTATGGCATCAGCGCCAATCGGCCAGGCGCTTTGCAGTGTATGTTTGGTAGATTAAAATCCGTTTGCGCCGTTTTTATGCGAAGTCGGCCTGCATTTTTCGCCGGCATGTTATAGCTTTCCGACAATACTAATATTCAGAATCCTTTATAATATGGATAAACAACGACAACATACTCGCAAAAAAATCACGCCAACCCACATTACGGCCGGCGCCGTCGAGCATCTGCGCAGGCGCTGAAGGATGCTGAGGGAACAGATTTTTATGGCCCGACCTATCGCTTTCGCCTTAATTGTTCGGCAATTTTGCGATGGCGCTCGGCGAGCGGTTGGTTGCCGAGGCGTTCGTAGGTTTCGGCAAGGAAATCGTGGGCAGCGGGATGAGCAGGACGGATGGCGATTGCTCGGTCGAAATCGGCCAGGGCTTCGTCGTAGTATTTGAGCTCCAACAGGCATTTGCCTCGATTGTATAAAGCCTTGAAGGATGATGGGCTGAGGCGAACGGCCTCGTTGAAGCATGCCTGTGCTGCAAAGGCATCGCCGGTGTCCTGAAGCGTAATGCCCTTGCGAACCCAGGCGTCGATCATGGTGGGATCGAGCTTGAGGGCCTTATCGAAGTTGCGGATTGCCGCCAATGCATCCTTGGCCTTAACGATGCATTCGTTTCCCATCAGAAAATATTCGCGGGCGTATTCTTGCAAAAGAGCTTGCTGCTGCCGGTAGTTATCGTTCAGCAGCTTGATTTGCTCCTGGAGGGAGTTGATGCGCTGAAGCTTGAGGCCGATGAGCCGCCGGATTGCAGGGCGATGCAACTCGTTGCGCTTTCCTATTGCCGAAGCGAGGGCGTCAATGGCTTCACGCATGTTGCCTCGGCGAAAGGCGTCGGCGGCCTGGGCGTAGAGGAGTTCGGCCTCGCTGGCTCTGATGGCTTCCTCATACAGCCGTCGATCGTTAAATTTTTGGCTGAAGGCAACGATTTCCTTTCGAATAAAGATGTCGCGTTCGCTTATTTTGACTTTGAGCGCGAGGCCTTCGAGCGATGTGCATCGGCTGAGCGCCACGTATGTTTGTCCGCCTGCAAAAGCCCCTCCGGTGAGGTCAACAACCATGCGACTGAAGGTCAATCCCTGGCTTTTGTGAATAGTAATAGCCCATGCCAAACGGATAGGAAGCTGGGTGAAAGTTCCGAGAATTTCCTCCTCAATGCGCTTTTCCTTTTCGTTGTACTTATAGCGATAGTTTCGCCAGGAAGTATGCTCAACGAGATGCTCCACTCCGCTTTCGAGCAGCACATAAACGAGGCCGTTGCATATCCGCGATATGATACCGATGGTGCCGTTCACCCATCGTCGGTTATGGTCGTTGTCGATAAAGATCACCTGCGCCTGTTCTTTTATGCAAAGGTTAAGCAGGGTTGGGAGCGACGATTCGGGGAAGTCGCCCTCAATGCTTCCACGGCAAACGAGCTCGTCGCCCGCCAGTTCCTGCAGCTTCCGTTCGTTGATATAGTCCACATGATCGCGTCGCGTAGCCAAGGTAACATACATATCTTCGTTGCGCGGATTAAAGTCGGGCATAAAGCGTGCGTTCAGCGCCTGGAGCTCGGCTCGTCCGGCGGTATTGTTGCGTATGCCATCGAGTATGCGGATGAAGTCGGCGTCGGTTTGCCGATAGTTTTTCTGAAGCTCTATCGCCACAAGATTAACCTCTCTGAACACCTTTGCGGAGAAGAAGAAAGGGTTGGGATAGAAGAGGCCGAGAATCTCCCTTTGATCCGCCGGAACTACGGGTTCAAGCTGATAGACATCGCCAACGAGCAGCAGCTGCTTGCCTCCGAAAGGCAGGCTCCGTTCTCGCGAATAAGCTCTGAGGATGCGGTCGATGCAGTCAATAATATCTGCGCGAACCATGGAGATCTCGTCGATGATGATAAGTTCCACCTCATTGATAATTTTTCGCTGAGCCTTATTGTACTTGAAGAAATCAAATATCCGCGTAGGCCCAAGATCCGGATCATCCGGCAGCAGCGGTCTGAATGGAAGTTTAAAGAAAGAATGAAGGGTAGATCCGCGGGCATTTATAGCGGCGATGCCTGTTGGCGCCAGCACTATATGCTTCTTCTTAGTGTGTTTGCAGATATACCGAAGGAATGTAGATTTTCCGGTACCCGCCTTGCCGGTGAGGAACACGGCCTGACGGGTATGCGTGATTAGCTTAAGGGCTTCCTGAAACTCTTTATTGTTTGTATCGATTTGAAAGTCCAATACACAGGCTATTTCTTTTGTGCGTATATCCAGGCGTCGGCAAATTTCGGATTGCTTCTCAGCTTGGAAAGTAGTTCGTCGGCGAGGCTCTTGTCGGCAAAGCTATCGGCAAAGATTCGTATTTGCGCTCCGGATATAATGACGCTAGCGTTGGGCATTGTGCTGACGACGCCAGCAATAAACTCGTCGGCTTTTTTACGAGAATTGACGCTAGCGATAATTACATAATAGGTATTAGTAGCGGGATTATTTTCGGCTACGGATATGGGAGCATCATCCGCTATCGTTGCATCCGTTTGCCGAAGATCTTCAGCAGCATCAACGTCCGTAGGATTAGCCACCTCTTCCGTTAGGCCAGTCGCACCGAAATCCTCCGGAGAGATATCTCGATCAGCATCTCCAACGTACAAGCTCTCCACGTTATCCGACGCATCGCCTCCATGAGGCGTTTCGCCACGAAGAGGGAGGAAGTTGGCCGTATAAGCCGCCCGACTAATCTCCTTCACAGGAGTTGATAGCAAGAAAAAGGTAGCAATGGCTGCCGCCGAAGAGATCACGATCCGCAGCACCCTACGATTGACCGGAGCATGTTGCGATAAGCTCTTACGATTGCCGGTCGCTTCCGTTGGCGAATCCTTGCGGAGCAGCTCCCAGGTCTTCAGATGAAAGGGAGCAAGGCCATACGAATCAACGCTGAACGAACCCGCATTATCAGTTTTGAATATTAGCTGCCCCTCAGTTCCGCGAAGCAGAGAGCCAACGATTCCGAGCTGAACGGTCATTCCCTTGTCAAGATCGTCGACAATTGCGCTAACATCCTCTTCGAGCATCTTGCAGGCACGCTGGAAAGTAACGCCAAAGGCTTGCATGTATCGCTCGGCAAGCAAACCATCGTTATGCCTCAGCTTAGCGTTAAAAACAACCTCCTTGTGCATCGGACGGAACATGTGATCCTCTTCAGCATACGAAGCGGGCACAAGCTGCAACACAAAACCGCCCAAGCGCGGAATGATCACGCAATCGTGTATCCGCAATAAATGTTCTAAGTGTGAAACTAATCTTATCATAAGCTCAAAAATACATGTTTGTCGGAATATTAATACAGATAAAAGCCTTCGCTCATCCCTTTCTTATCAACAAAGTTTCAACAAGAGGGAAAGCAGAAATAGGGCTCAAAGCCGGAGAAGCTCTAAGCCCTCCTGATTACTCTAAATCTGCGAGTAAGCCAATGGCGTCAGCAGAACAACCTGATTGTCCGTAGCCGTGTACTTATACTCATCCAGATTTCGCATGCGCTGCCATTCGGGATGGCCGCCGAACTTCTTCCAAGCCTCGTCGCGCGTAGCCTTATCCTTATGCCATGTCAGATACACAAGCGAAGGCATTCGCGGGCCAGCAAGCACCTCGCCGTAGCAAACCGAGTTGATTCCGGCTGCATCGAATACATCGATCTCGCCCGAATTGAACATCTTCACTTTGCGGCGATTCGCCTCCTCGTTCGGGCTCTTGTAGTTGCGCCATTCGAAGAGCGTCCGGCTCTTGTCAGGCTTCAGCATCCGCGGAACCTTGTCGAAAGCCTCGCAGAGGTACGACACAAACTCGCTGTACACCGGAGCCGCCGCACTCGAATCGTAGAACGCCTGCGCCGCCTCACGGAAAGCCTTATCGTCCCACAACTTCAGCTTCACCTCATGATACGTCGCCAAATTAGGATATATGAAAAGGAAATAACGTTGCAATGTCTCTCCGGCCATCTCAGGAGCAAAAGCTCCAACCGTAATTCCCATCCGATTGTAAGCCGGAATCAGCGTCTTGGCATAGAAATCATCCAAAGCCGCTCCATCGCCCTTCAAGCCGTAAATCCGCCATTCATAAATCTCCTTCACTCCCGAAGCCGGCACAGCTCCATTCGCCGCCAAACTTCCACACGCAGGCACAGCCGCCAGCAGCCCCGCCGTTTTGATAAAATTTCTTCTGAGCATCTTATACTATGTTTAAATTGTTGTGGCCAAACATACGTATATTTTTTGGGTTGGCAATGATATTGGAGGGCGAACAAAATGCCCCCCAAGGCTGATAAAGAAGCATACATAGGGGCGAATAAATAAATTATTCACCCCTAACGATATCTGTTATCTGCTTGAATAGTGCGAACTATGAGATCTATGCGAACTGTGTGAACTGTGAGATCTGTGTGAACTGTGAGAACTGTGCGAATAGTGGTCAGCAAGTAAACTACTCGCTGAAATCGACTCACTACCTTGCGTCAGCACAAGTTGCTTTTGTGTCTCTTTTTTCATTTCGTTTCTCATCGTTTTTACAGTATGTCCTGCAAATAGAAAAGCGCTAACTGTTATAGCTGTAGATATTACGAAATAAAGCACTCTTTTTAGTTTCATTATTTTACACCTCCTTTCAAAACATTAATTATTAAACATCCTGTTATTTAAGCCTCCGTATATGTAATTGCACGGATATTTTTACTATGTCTATTTTCTGATGAAGCAAAAAAACCAGCACATTCATTTTTCAACTCACAGCCTTCACATTCGGGCAGATAAATGTTTTTCCAATCCGAAATCGATTGTTTTGCATAAGCTCTTATGCTTTCTGGCAAAATGCATAGCTGCGAATTATAAACTGAAACACGCACGTTTCTACGTGCAAGATTCAAAACAGCCTCTTCTAATTTGAAACGATAATCGTAAGGGTCAATCCAAAGTTCATCAATGTTTTGTTCTGCCAATCCAACTGTTTCCATTTGCATAAAGGCAACATGAATAACAAACGGAAAATTCCGATAAATAAATTCGGACAATTGCGGCAATCGTTTGTATGTCTGTTTATGAACAACGATCCTTAAGCCAATTTTTTGTCTGAATCTTGCTAAATTGTAAAGCCCTTCAACTGTCTTATAGAATGTTTTCGCTCCCACAATCCGATTATGCTCGGTATCAATGTCCGAAAATATTGGAACATCAATCTGTAAATCGTGATGGAAAGTCAGGGCTAGTTTACGAGAATATTCGTAATCGGCAAATTTTACCCCATTAGAAAGCAAGCTAATTGATGAATTAGGCAAATGCTTTTTGATGTATTCGATCAAAACGAAAAGATTGTCTCCAATTAATGTTGGCTCGCCACCTGTTATTCCTATGTTTCGTGTGTTTTTATCAAACAAGGAAAGCAATTTGAGATTGAAATCCGTTTTATCAGTTTCATGAATGATTGGTGGTTGCGGACACATTATACACCTGTGATTACAACGCTCGGTCGCCATTATCGCATTATGCGCTGAGCGAATTTCATACAAAACGTTTATTATTCCATCTGTTGTTATAAGTACGACATCTCCCTCATTCAATTGGGAAAGATTTTGAATGCCCAAAATTATAGGTAGTTCTATATCTACATTGTCAATATCTGTCAAGAGTGCCAAATATCTTTTCGGAAATTTTGCCACCCTTGGCACGACAAAGACGAAATCTTTCTTTGTTGATAAAAGCCCAATCTCATTGAAAGTTACTTTCCCTATAATTTCGTCATTTACATTTTGGGGATTTCCTTTTAACTGTTTCATAATTCATTAACAGATTGACTGTTTAGTAATCCACGACCAGAAGACATTGTTTGTTTTAGGATCGTTTATCTTTATTAAATCCAGCAGATATCTAATAACAGCCTTGTGTTTTTTGCACGATTCGTTTGTCGGGCGCTGTCCGATTATATCACCCTGTTCGGAAAAATTACGCACAGGATCTGCACCACAAAATGGCTGATAAGCACATTCAGAACAACCTGGCAAACATTCGGTGCAAGCATTAGCAATAATATTATGCAAAAAATCGCCGTTAAACATTTCTTGATAAGTATTTTCATTAACATTGCCCATCTTAAAATATTGATTATTTACACTTGCCATCATCCTGGCCTCATCCGAAACATATACATTTCCATTATAATCGTAGATAACTCCACT
>JAITHO010000006.1 GCA_031279915.1 Tannerellaceae bacterium | reverse complement strand
TGTATAGGTATTTTGCTCGCGGCGATTGGCAAATCGGATCGAAAGCCCCCCTCGCCGGCCTCCTCCAATCCGAAATGGGGGCTCGCCGCTTACAAACCGACGTGAGCGAATCGGCAAATGCAAAAGCTTTTAACAGAGAAGCAAAAAAAATTCTGGGCGTGACAGTCGGATCATCCGGGTATCCCCAAATAAACAAAAAGTGGACAGTCGGACCATTCTGGTGTCACCAAAAATTCTGGGTACGACAGTCGGATCATCACCATTTCTCCCTATCTTGCGGCCTAAACTTTTAAATAATGTGTAATGAAAAGAAAAGCGGAAGGGTACAAATTGAAAGCATACCTACACGTCACCCAAGGCCAATTCGAGGAAGCCAAAGAGCGCTTCAGGAAGGCTGTTGAGGTCTATCCATCATTCTCCAATAGCTTCGATGCTGCAAGTTTCTTCTATAATCTTAACTGTTTCGATGAAGCCAAGGAATACTTAAAGCGTTGCCTCGACATGGATTCGTTGCCTTCGGAAAGGGCTAATGCGCTGAATAATCTGGGAAATATATTATGGAAATCGAATGAATATCCTGAAGCCGAAGCGGCTTATGCTGATGCTTAGGAAATATATAAAAAGTTGGTAGACGAGGATCCGCAAACCTATAAGCCCGACCTTGCCGGAAATCTCAACAATCTTGGAAATCTGTACGATGATAAGGGAGAGCCCTTGCTGGCAAAACGCTACTATAATGAAGCGCTGGAGGGATACAAAGAGCTGGCCCAAAAAGCCCCGGATACCTATAATCCCGATCTGGCCGGAACTCTCAGCAATCTTGGAACCTTGCATCGTGTTCAAAAAGACTATATGCAGGCGAAAAAATACCACGAGGATGCTCTGAAATTATACAAGGACTTAGCCGAAAAGGATCCTAAAACATACAAGATTAATCTCGCAATCTCTCTCAGCAATCTGGGCAATGTATACATTGGCCTGGAGCAAGATGAAGAGGCTGAAGCTTGCTGTACGAAAGCTCTGGAGGTATACAGAGAGCTGGCCCGGAAAAATCCCCAATCATTCACTCCTTACGTGGCTATGAATCTCAATAATCTTGGACTTTTCTATGCCAACAAAGCAAAACCGAACAATGCCAAGTCGGAAGAATGTTACAAAGAGAGCTTAAGCATATACAGAGCGTTAGCCTCAGATCATTCGCAAGCCTGGAATCCAGCCCTTGCCGAAACCTTAGTCAACATAGCGATCTTCTATCAGAACCATGTTCCCAACCAAGCCCTCTCGATGCAGCGCCTAACGGAAGCCATCGCCATCCTCAACCAATGCCGCGATATCCCTTTGGTAATAAAACTACGTGCCAGAGCCGAGTGGGCGCTGGAGAAATGGCAGCGATAGAAGATAGATGCGGACTGAATAAAATCTGTCATGAAAACGAAATATATAATCGGAATTATTATTGCAGTTATCGTAGTGGGCGGCATCCTGGCTTTCGCTATAAGGAATAATTCTGGCGCTATGTCTGAAAGCGAAACATTGGCTGAAGGCAAAGACTCTATCGACGCCTGTTCGTCATTCGATAACACCTTCGCAGCGGCTGCTTTCTATTACGAACAGAGCAACTTCGAGAAGGCAAAAGAATATTATGAATGCTGCCTGGGCATGGATTTATCTCCTGCGCAAAAGGCAAGCGTGCTGAATAATCTGGGGATTGTATTAGGGCGATCGAATGAATATCCCGAAGCCGAAAAGGCCTATGCGCAAGCATTGAAAATATACAAAACCTTAGCCGGCAAAGACCCGCAAACCTATAAGCCCGACCTTGCCGGAAATCTCAACAATCTTGGAGTTTTGCACTGGAATAATGGAGAATACAAGCAGGCTGAAAAATACTATAATGATGCGCTGAAGCTAAAAAGAGAGCTCGCCAAAAAGTCCCCTGACATATATGCCAACGATCTAGCCATGACTCTCAGCAATCTTGGACTATTGCATTACAATCAGAAAGAGTATGAGAAGGCGGCAACGTACCACAAGGAGGCTCTGCAATTACGCAGAGACTTAGTTGCAAAAGATGCAGCGACATACCATCCATATCTCGCAGTCTCTCTCAACAATCTTGGAATAGCCTGCGAGGAGATGAAGCAATATGATGAGGCCGAAGAATGCTACACCGAAGCAATGAGGATATTCCGAGAACTTGCGGCGAATAATCCGCAGACATATAATCCTGACGTGGCGATGACTCTCAACAATCTCGGGAATCTATACGCCGACAAAGTAGCGCCGGATTATGCCAAGGCTGAAGAATATTACAATGAGTGCTTAAGCACATACAGAGAATTAGCCGCAGAACATCCGCAAGTCTGGAATCCTTACGTTGCAAAAACATTCGCCAACATGGCTGTATTCTATCAGGATTATTTTCCTAATAAAGCCCTCTCAATACAGCATGCAAAGGAGGCTATCGAAATACTCAAAGAATGCAACGATTCCGCTTTGGTAAGAGAAGCTCGTGACAATGTCAACCGTGTGCTGGAGGCATGGCAGGATAGCAAATAGGCGCAGACGCGAGCCGTCATAAGGGCTATATGATGCTGTTGCAGCGGTAAGTGCAAGGCTTATGATGCGCATTTGGGCAAAAAACATATCTTTGTCCGGCAAACAATAAAGAAAATAACCACACATCATGAATGATAATAATTTAATGAACAGAGCGGCCAACAACATACGTATACTGGCCGCAAGCATGGTTGAAAAAGCCAAGTCCGGACATCCCGGAGGCGCAATGGGAGGCGCTGATTTCATCAATGTTTTATTCTCCGAGTTTTTAATTTACGACCCCTCCAATCCGAGTTGGGAAGGGCGCGATCGCTTTTTCCTCGATCCGGGGCACATGTCGCCTATGCTATATGCAGCTCTGGCGCTGGCAGGAAAGTTCGGCATGGATGAGCTGGCGCAGTTCCGTCAGTGGGGAAGCCCAACGCCGGGACATCCGGAGCGCGACCTGGATCGCGGAATTGAGAACACCTCGGGGCCGCTCGGGCAGGGGCATACTTATGCCGTGGGAGCTGCCATTGCAGCCAAATTCCTCCGTGCGCGTCTTGGCGAACAGATGGGGCAAACCATTTTCGCTTACCTCTCTGACGGCGGCGTTCAGGAGGAGATCTCGCAAGGCGCAGGTCGAATAGCAGGCACACTGGGACTGGATAATCTGGTGATGTTTTATGACTCCAATAACATACAGCTATCGACGCGGGTTGACGAGGTGACGGTTGAAGACGTTGAGGCCAAGTACAAGGCTTGGGGCTGGCGCGTTATCTCCATCGACGGCAATGATCCCGAGCAGATTCGCAGGGCCCTCTCCGAAGCTATTGCCGAGGGCGAAAGGCCTACATTAATAATAGGTAACACTGTTATGGGCAAGGGAGCCGTTGCAGCCGACGGAAGTTCGTACGAGAACAAAGTATCGACGCACGGACAGCCTCTGTCGGCAGCCGGAGCTTCTTTCGCCGAAACGATTGCTGCTCTCGGAGGAGATCCGGCTGATCCCTTCAGAATCTTCCCCGAAGCGGAGGAGCTCTATGCCCGTCGCGCCGAAGATCTGGCCGGGATAGTTGCCAAGCGATACGACGAGCACAAGATCTGGGCGGAAGCCAATCCCGCTTTGGCTGCGAAGATGCGGTCGTGGTTTGCAGGCGAAGCGCCGGCTATTGAGTGGGATGCCATTGAGCAGAAGCTCGGACAGTCAACGCGCGCAGCATCGGCAACGGTTCTGGGCGTTCTGGCATCTAAGGTTGAGAATATGATATGCGCGTCGGCCGATCTGTCGAACTCCGATAAAACCGACGGCTTCCTTAAGAAGACGCATGCCTTCACCAAAGGCGACTTCAGCGGAGCCTTCTTCCAGGCCGGAGTGTCGGAGCTTACCATGGCCTGCATCTGCATCGGAATGGGGCTCCACGGAGGAGTTATCCCCGCCTGCGGAACCTTCTTTGTTTTCTCCGATTACATGAAGCCGGCGGTTAGGATGGCTGCGCTGATGGAGACGCCGGTTAAGTTTATATGGTCGCACGATGCCTTCCGCGTTGGCGAAGATGGTCCGACCCACGAACCTGTGGAGCAGGAAGCGCAGATCCGTTTGATGGAGAAGCTCAAGAATCACAGAGGACATAACTCCATGCTCGTTCTGCGTCCGGCTGACGTTACCGAAACAACCGTGGCCTGGAAGCTTGCGATGGAGAATACATCCACGCCATCGGCCCTCATCCTTTCGCGGCAGAACATTGCCGACCTTCCTGCAGCATCGGGCAAACGATACGCCGAGGCTCTGCAATCGGCCCGCGGAGCCTACGTGCTGGAATGTAGCGACGCTAATCCTGACATCATCCTGCTGGCATCGGGCTCGGAAGTGTCGACGCTGGTTGAGGGAGCAGCTCTGCTTCGAGCCGAGGGAATCAAGGTGCGTATAGTATCGGCTCCGTCGGAAGGGCTCTTCGCAGAGCAGGACGAGGCCTATCGCGAATCGGTCATACCGAGCGGCGGCAAGGTATTTGGGCTAACAGCCGGCCTACCCGTAACTCTGCAAGGATTGGCTGGAGCGAATGCTCGGATATGGGGGCTTGAGTCCTTCGGATTCTCAGCTCCGTATCAGGTGCTGGATGAAAAGCTCGGATTCACCGGCAAGAACGTATATGAGCAAGTCAAGAAGTTTCTAAATCAATAAATAATTAGGTATGAAAGAAAGCACATATCTCAAGCGGGTTGCAGCCATTCACGACATATCCGGTTTCGGCAAATGCTCATTAACGGTGGCCTTGCCTATACTGTCTGCTGCAGGAATAGAAACAAGCGCAATGCCCACGGCTCTGCTGTCGACGCACACGGGCGGCATCTCCGGCTTTACTTACTTGGATACGACCAGCGAGATGCGTCCGTTCATGAATCACTGGAAGTCGCTTGATATACAG
>JAITHO010000194.1 GCA_031279915.1 Tannerellaceae bacterium | reverse complement strand
CGCGGAGTGGCCGGAGAAACAAACTGGTCGCGACTCAACACCGACGGCTTCCAACCTGGATTAGGATCGCCGCCACGAGACACCCTCGAACAGGGCAACCGCTACGGACAGCGCTGGATCCCCGCCGAAACCGACGTGTCAATCCGCCCCGGATGGTTCTACAGCCCCTCCACCGACAGCCAAGTCAAGAGCGTAGAAGCGCTCATGGACATCGACTACACCTCCTTCGGGCGCAACTCCAACCTCCTGCTCAACGTGCCGCCCGACCGACGCGGACGCATTCACCCCACTGATTCCGCCCGACTTATGGAATTTCGACAGGCCCGAGACAAGGCCTTCGCCAATAACCTACTCACCCCCGAAGCCGCCATCGCCTCCAAGCAAACACGACGCGGCAAAGCCTTCGCAGCATCAAACATAGCCGACGGAAACTACCACAGCTACTGGGCCGCCACCAACAACTCACGCACGGCCACTATCGACATCGACCTCCAACGGCCACAAACATTCAACCGCCTACTCATACAAGAGTACATCCCGCTCGGACAGCGCGTCGCCGCATTCAGCCTCGAAGCCCTCGACAGCAACCAACAATGGCACAGCATCGCCAACGGAACAACCATCGGATACAAACGAATCCTCAGATTCGAACCCGTAACCGCACAAAAACTCCGCATCAACATCACCGACGCCCTCGCCACACCCCTAATCAACGCCGCCGAACTATACTTCGACCCCCTACCCTCCCCCAAAAAATAGCCCAGCCCTATACATTATATATATACAACATGCAAAAAGACGAACTGCATAGCCTCGGCGCCGCCGGCACCCAATATCCGCACACATATTCCCCGCAACTGCTGGAAACATTCGCAAACCCGCATCCCGGACACGACTACCGCGTGCACTTTTGCTGCCCAGAATTTACATGCCTCTGCCCAGTCACCGGACAGCCCGACTTCGCCACCATCCTCGTCGACTACATCCCCGACCTCAAAATGGTGGAAAGCAAAAGCCTGAAACTCTACCTATTTAGCTTCCGAAGTCACGGCGGATTTCACGAAGACTGCGTCAACATCATCCTCAACGACCTCGTTGAACTCATGGCCCCACGCTACATTGAAGTCGAAGGACTATTCACAGCACGCGGCGGCATCAGCATTCACCCCTACTGCAACTACGGACAGTCGGGCACCATCTACGAACGCATCGCACGAGAACAACTCTTCCAAAGCAAGATACGACGAACATAAAAACTCTTTTTTCTTTTTCTTTCCAGGCGAGGCCTCAGCTGTGCTAAATATATTCTGCACTCTGAGGCCTCAATATTTATAGAATAGTTGAAATTTACAACCCACAAATATGAAGCTCAATGGAGACTAAAAAAAATAGCTCTGTTGAGCTTTATCTTTTTATAACCAAATATTCGCTCGCACCAATGAGGTTTATCTTTTCAATCAATTCAAAGCATAGGTATCAAAGATAAATATCATTAGAGATAAAAGATTGCTGCGGAATTAGTGAGGCTTATCTTTGCAGACGCAAACAAGCTATGGCAATGAAGATATTTATCTTTATATATAGGAAATATTGGGGAATATAATGAGGAATATATTTATATGTAGGAAATGCAGGGTAATGCAATGAGGTATATCTTTAGAGATGGAGTAATGTAAGGGATATGATGATAAATATCTTTGGAGATAATTTTTCACTGCGGATATAATGATTATCTTTGCGGCCATAAAAAATAACAAGCCATTGAGGCACATCATCAGATATATGCAAAAACAGATGTTAGTGAACACAAGACTACGGTATTTCTTTTCCCACCTGCACGACGGCGAGCATGCAGGCTTTATGACCCACATCGTCGAACGCCTGAAGCCAGCGCTATCGGGCATAGCGCTGGTCGCAACACTTTGGGAGAACTTCGAAAAGGCCGTGACCCACGAAACGCTAATGTTCAAGATGTCAAAAGCATCACCGGAAACACAGGCAATTTCGGAAACAGATAAAGCACGCGACCGATATTTTCGCGAAGTGAGGCATCGGCTAAAATTCTATGCCGAAGATGAAGACACAGCCCTGAAGCATGCCGCCGACGCCCTGCTCTTCCTCCTCAAACCTTACGAAGATGCAGCCGAACGCAGCCTGTTTGAGGAAACAACCTTCATCCGGAACTTCCTCAGCAACGTTAATCAGACCTCTAACGCCCAGAACATCGGCGGCATACCCGGACTTAACAGCATGCTCGTCAAGCTCGAAGCCCTCAACAATGCACTCGACGCCCTCTACACGCAGAGGCTGCAAACAATGGAAGAACTCAAGGCCCTCGGCAAGCGAACAGACGTGCGCATGGATGCCGACATGGCCCTCATGGCGCTGCTCGTAGCCATCAACTCCATTCATCACTACCTGGAACTCAGCGGAGAAGCGTCGGCAACTAAAACGGCCATGGAGCAAAGCGCCGAGTTCGTCAACTCACTGATCGACCAGCTACGCAAAGTGCATGCACATCGCACCCACTCGCGACGCAAGCCTTCCGAAGCAACCCAAACCGCAGCCGCCCCAAGCCCAACAGCTCCCAAACCGGCGCCCGCCAATCAGCCGCCGGCTCAGAACCATCCAACCCCGCCGCCCGCCAATCAGCCGCCGGCTCAGAATCATCCGACCCCGCCGCCAACAAATCAGCCGCCTCCGCAGAACAAATCCACGCCGGCGCCTCCAGACAAGCCGCCTCAAGCGCCTGCCGAAAACCGAAAGACGCTAAGTTTAAGGAATCTTTTGAAGCGAGCACTCGAGATAAACGACGGAAACTCCGAATAATCAGATTTTTCAAGGCTTGCTATGGCAGCAAAAGCGTAGTTTACTTTAGTAAATGAGCATTTTGCTGACGTAGCGTAACGCAGAAAAATCTAATTATTCGGAGTTTTCCGACGGAAGGGGTAGGGATGACAACAACTAATCAGGGGTTGCACATCTCGCGAAAGGCGCACCACGAGCAGGCTTTCGACTGAGGCGCGGGGGCGAAGGGAAGGTCGGGGCTGAAGATGCCCTGCAAACATTCGGCTAGCGACCGCTCGAAGGCTGGAAGCAGGGGGCGAATATCGTCGATGCGCTCCTTCCCGTGCCCCGAGCCGATGCGGAGGTAGGGGTCGAAACCTGCCGAAAAAAGCTCGCGCATGGCATATACGGCCGGAGCGACAGGCATTGATCCGCCGCCCTGAAGGCTCTCGTACATAAGTGCATACATGCAAACTTGCATGGCGGCTTTGCGACGATCGCTTGCCGCAGAATCGAAAAGGCTCTCGATGGAGCTGAAGTCGGTTTTGTCCGTCCCGCTTTTATAATCAACAATTCGGAGGCGTCCTTGCAGCTCGTCGATGCGGTCGATGATGCCGGTGATCTGCACCTGCGACCCGTCGGGGAGGGCGATCGTGCTGCCAACGCGCATCTCTGAGCGTATGTAACGGAAGGGCGCAAAGAGGCGGGCATCGGTTTCCAAAATTTTATCAACGTACTTGCGGATCATCTCGCCGGCAAGGTAATCCTGCCCAACGAGTGGCCGGCCGGAGTCGAATCGGTATCTAACGGTTAGGAAGTTACGGCGAATGCTCTCGCTTATGTCCGCCGAGTTTTGTCGGATGATGTGCAGCCGTTCGGCTGTGACAAGCTGGTTGCAGAGAGGCTGGTACAGATCCTCCATGACGCCGTGGAGTATGCTCCCGAACTCGTTGCTCTCTACCGCGTCTGAAATTTCTTTTTCCTCCTTAAGCCCTTCGATTACGCTGAAGTAGAACTGCAGCGGGCAGTTGAGCCAGGTATTGAGGGCGCTTGCCGAGATACTGCGGTCGCCTCCCGGGCGGTATCTTTCGAGCTTCTGCATCAGGCTGTTATTTTTGTGGATGATGATATTACGCCGGCTGGATGATGCAGGGTTATATACCACCCATTTTGTTTGGATCGGCATGCCGTAGTGGTAGCGCAGTTGATGTATGAAGCGGCTCATTTCGCCGGAGTTAAGCCCTGTGTTGCGCAAGTCGTACATGAGGGTGATGTGCCTGGCGCGATGGATGAGGCGGTAGAAATGATAAGCTCGGATGCTGTCTTGATGCTCGTAGGTGGGCAATCCGAATCCGCGTCGGAGGCTATATGGGATGAAGGACGATGCAGCGCGTTTTTGCGGGAAGATGCCTTCGTTCATGGATAGTATGATGATTCGCTGGAAGTCAAGCGCCCGTGTCTCGAGTATTCCCATGATTTGCAATCCGGCCAAAGGTTCACCCTCGAAAGGTATGGCTATCAATGCGGTCATGCGCTTGAGGAGTCGGAAGTAGGTGGTGATGTTCATGCTGACGGGGCATTGCTGCATCAGGTCGCGCATACGGTTGAGGGTGCGTAAGTAGTGGGCGATGAACTCCTGCTCCAGCTCAATGGCGCAATGATTAAGGTCTGAAAGTATGCCGATCAGATACTCCGAGGCCTGGTCAATCTCGAGGATAGGGGTGAATAGCTTGGCGAGGAAGTCGGTTGTGCCCAGAGATGCAGCCGTCACGAGCATGCGTTTGTTCATCGTAAGCTCGCGGGCTAAGGCCGCAATTTTCTCGGCATCAGTAGCGGCTATGTACCGATGATTGAGCAGTGCGAGGACGTCGCGCAGGTAGAACACAGGCAAGCCGTCGGCGTATCGCATGTTCTTCTGGAGCGATGTTATGAAGTCCATCAGCGCCGCAACAGGCGTTCCGGTTGGGGGATAGCCCATCGTAACGTTGATGCTAGAAAGCTCTTCCGGTATAGCATTGAGCACAGGCAGCAGCAGATGCTCATCAGGCAGGATCACTGCCGTTTGCAGAGCGTCGGCCTCCGACATCTCTCCCTTTCGGGCCAGCTCGTCGAGTATGGAATAAACCTGCCGCGCCTGGCCGATGGCCGACGGAATCCCGATGACGTCAATGCAGGGTGCAGGCAAATCGGAGTCGTCCGGAAGCTCAAAGCTCGAGGGAAAGCGTCGCAAGTTGGATGCGGCAAAGAAGGAAGCCTTGTTGTCGAGATCCATCACCTTTGGGGAAGCATAATCCCAATAGAAATCGCCCAGCCCTCGGCGCTTGAAGAAGGACAAGAGCTTCTCCTCAGCCACCGACAGCCCATTGAGTCCCACGAATACCCAACGATCGTATTCCGGCAGCCGGATGCTATCATCATCACGGTCGAGGCTTTCCGCCACCTCGCGGAAGATCATCCCCTCATACCCCTTCCCCTCAGCCGCCAAACAGTTCCGAAACTCAACATACAAGGGATAGAGGATCTGCCAAACAGATTGGAAGTTCTGCCGGCTAGCGTTAGAGCTCTTAGGATTGAAGGAAGTCCAGAACGATCGTATGGCAGCGATCTGCTTCTCGCTTAGGTAATCGTATCCGAGATCGATGTCCTTAAGATCAGTCACGTTGCCAAATAACATGCGCACATCTGCCATGTATTTATCCACGTCATCAAAATCATTCAGCAGCATCTCCCCCCAGTAAACAAACTCATCGAAACTCTCCTCCCAATCGCATAGCCTTACATATATATTATATAATGTAAAGAGCATGCCTATACGGTCGGCCGATTGCTTACCGCTCAGCTGAACAAATAAGTTATTGATCGTAAAAACGGCAGGCGAGAACAATGGCTTCCCCGCCGCCTCAGCAAGATACTTATGGAAAAATAGCCCCGATCGCCTATTCGGAAATATAAACGCCATCTTACCCAGATCAGCGCCATATTCCTCATAAAATCGCGAGGCTATTTGACATAGGAATGGTTTCATCATAACATCAAGCGGAGACGCTTGTATATCGCTTTCTCCGTCTCCTTCCCGTCTGCAAATATTCTTTGCGAAAAACCTCTATAAAATCAGCCGTCAAGCCCAAACGAAAAGCTCCGATCCAAGTCGGATAGCTGCGGACATGTAGTTCTCGGCTGCCAGAGGATAGCTTTAGTATCCCAAATGGTCCAACTCTTCGGCTTTGACGCGGAAGATCTTCCCATTACGAGAGAAAACAAGTTCGCCGTTTTCTCTTTTCTTTTGGTTTACTAAACGTTGGAATGCAATATTTGCACCCTTTACTACGCTTTCCTCAAATTGTTGAATCTCTTGTTCATCCATACTGTTCAAGTTTTTTGAAAATCGTTGGGTTATATATTTCTTTTTTTCCGTTTTTGAATCCTTTAGCTATTACTTCCATCGGCGACATTGAGTTGTCGGTCATCATCCAATAATCACTTGCCGGTACGTAGAGCTCAAACAAGTTCCTTAGCCCCGATGCATATCGCCTTCTGATAGTCCCTTCAGCTATGTTGTGCCCTCCGGCTGCAACTCTCATCTTCACTCGTTCTACTGCTAAGTCGGGCGTGTTTAACCAAAAATAAAGAAGCGTTACGAAATATCCCTTCTCTTGAGCTTCTTGCATCAACTTCACCACAGAACGTGTCGCGAGTGTGGTTTCCAATG
This sequence comes from Tannerellaceae bacterium, assembly GCA_031279915.1. Taxonomy (GTDB): domain Bacteria; phylum Bacteroidota; class Bacteroidia; order Bacteroidales; family Tannerellaceae; genus DFXE01. The sequence continues at coordinate 4,333 of JAITHO010000194.1, read as the reverse complement.
CGAAGGTTTCACCTGATCCGATGAGTTCCTTTATCCGCTTGTGCATTATCCTGCCGGCTTCCACGGCAACGGCTATACTTTCGGCATTGAAGGGAGATAAGCCCTTCGCTATCTCGTCGGAATTAACAAACTCTCTACACTTTAGCATTTCGGGGAGAATCGTGTATGAAGCTGTTGTCTTTCCCGCACCGTTACATCCTGATATGATATACAGATATGGCACCTTCTCGCGTTATGGGGGCAAAGATAGAGATTAGTTTTAATCTGCAATACATTTTCAAAGAAAATGTGCAGAAGATATACTTAAAATTCGATAGTTCGTACTTAAAAACCCCTATTTCGTTGAAAAGTCCTCTATGAAGAAGGCCCTAATCACGGCATCGGATACGAACATTCCCTTGCGTGTCAAGACCAGCCTATCTGCTTTAGTTTCAAGCATTCCTGCAGTGATGAACTTGGCGGACTGCTGAAGGATGAAGCTGGCGGTTTCTTCGCCGAATCGGGCTGCAATTCGGGAGATCTCGATGCCGCGGGAGGTGCGTAAGGCGGTCATTATGTACTCATTATAATAGTGTGGAGTTTCTGTCTCTAAGACGGATTGGCCTTGGTTTATGCCTGCGATGTATTCGGATAGGGATGAGATGTTCCAGGCGCGGGTATTTATGTCGTATGAATGTGCGGAGGGGCCGATGCCTAAATATTTTTTTTCTTCCCAGTAAGATGAATTATGTCGGGAGAGGCGTCCGGGAAGGGCGAAGTTGGAGATCTCGTAGTGTTCGTAGTCGGAGAGGCGGTCAAGAAGGAGATCGAACATGGCAGCGCTATCGTCTTCGCTGGCGGATTGCAACTGTCCGGCTTCCAGCATCGCCTGGAGCGGGGATCCATCTTCGTAGGTAAGGTGATATGCGGAAATGTGGGGAATGCGGAGGCTCAGAGCTTCCTCCAGATTCGCCTCCCAGCGCTGCAAGCTTTGGCCGGGGATGGCATAGATGAGGTCGATGCTGATGTTGTCATATCCGTTGCGACGGCACTCGGCGATGGCTTGCCGGGCCCGACGGCTGTTGTGCCGCCGTCCAAGAACGCGCAGATCGGCATCGCTGAAGCTCTGAATCCCCATGCTTATCCTATTAATGGGCAGGGAGCGCAGGGAGGCAATGTACGCTGAAGTCATATCGTCGGGATTGGCCTCCAGCGTAATCTCGGCATCGCGATCGACCGCAAAGAGGCGATAGATCGCCTCGAACACTTGCTCCAGCTCGGAGGCCGATAGCTGAGAGGGCGTGCCGCCTCCGAGATAGATAGTCGCAAGCTCATCGCCGCCAAGGTAATCGCGCCTCTGCTCCAGCTCGCGAATAGCCGCCTGCAGCCAAGCTTCCTTATTATGAGACGAAACTGTAGAATAGAAATCGCAGTACAAACATCTTGTGGCGCAAAAGGGGACGTGTATGTATATTCCCGACATTGTCGCTTGTTTGTTTTATATCGGTTTCGAAAACCTCTTTAGCTGCTGAAAAAACTTATCGCAATTTCGATACATTGTTGCAGAGGATGAAACTATTGCATGGCAGTTGTTGAGGGCTGCCTCCCAACGTACTGCACCCAGGTTGTTGTGCGTGGTGGGAACCATTTCAAAGAATGTAATTCCCAATAAGTCATGATATTTTTTTGTAGGAGTTCGCAGATTGATTTGGCTTGAATACTGCCTAAACAGTTGAACAAAATAGCTATCCTTCTTTTCTTCTTCCTCCCAGTCGCCAGGGTTGTCGATAATGGCGATTAAGTTGTGGCCTTTCTGCAGGAATGTCTCGACAGCTTCTTGGAAGCGGAGGATAACCGTGCGGCGCACTTCCTCCGGATAATGTACGTCTCCCTCTATACTATTAATAAAGGAGCTTTGGAATACGTGGAATTTTCGGCAAAACATTTGTATATCGCCAATGGCCTCCTCAAACATGCTGCGCATTGCTATATATGTCAGCACGCAATCGTTATTATCCAATAATACTTCTTGAGGGTTTGTTATGAGAGTTTTTACTCGATCATAATAAGCGTCGGGATTTGTTTCAAAAGAGTCTTTGTCCATTTGATTATTAATGCTTTTAGTGTTTTTGTTTCATAATGCAAATGTAATGATAAGGAACAAAATGCAGATTAAGGGGGGAAGGAGAGGTGCAAATTTTTTGGCAAAATATTTGGTTATTCCAAACATTCATTATATTTGCAGCGATTAATAATTCAGGCGACAAACATGCACAGTTTAGATACCATACAAAAAGATAAAATAGTCGGCTCCGCTCCTGCGGACTTGATATATCTCCCGACATATTTAACCCCCCTGCAAAATATGTAAAGTTTGCGCACTTTTTAAGCGACACTTCTCTTTTATTATACTCAGCCTTCCGAACAAGTTTCGGAGGGCTATTTTTTTGTCCCATCAACTTCTCCCATACTGTCTCTTCGCATCCCAGCGGGTGGAAGGCTTCCAGACAATTTGCGACAAGCTTTCCAACGTGTGGGAAACCGTCCTGTAAATCTGCGGCAAGCTTTCCAACGTGTGGGAAACCTTCCTGCAATTCTGCGGCAAGCTTTCCAACGGCGTTGGAAACCCTCAGAGGGAGGCGGAAATCACTTCTTTTCGATTGGAAAAACTCTATAAACTAAATAGTTCAATTATAAATCCTAAAACAATGAAGAACATTAAATCTTATGGAAGATTATTGAGCAGCCTGATCAATGCTCAACTCGTTCAGTTCTTTTTCAGCCTGATTGCTCGCTTGACGGGCAAGGTTGAGAAGGTTGTGCGCCTGGTGGCTCTTTGGAATGCTTTGAAACTGGCTGTTAACGAACTTGACGACAGCTTTAAATGGGCGGCTACGTCGCCGGAAACTAAGTTGCTTGAAAAACTCGACGAGGAGCGCGACGGGCTGTTGACTATCATTTATTCGGCGGTGAAAAACCTGGTGAAACATGCTATTGATCCGGCGGTTAAGGCTTCGGCGGAGATTATTTACAACTACCTCCAGAATTTTGCGGAGGCGGGGAGGATGGAATACGAGGCCGAAACGGCTATGATTACCAATTTGATTCAGGACTTGGAACGTCCGGAGAATGCGGCGCATCTGGCCAACCTGGGAATCGCTGTATACGTTGGTCAGCTTAAGACTAAGAATGGGGAGTTTCAGACGCACTATGAAACTCGCTACGATGCCCGCTACGCTCACCAACAGAGCGGAACCACCGGCAAGCTCCGCGAGAATGCTGTTAACGTTTTTAACGTATTCGCAACCGGCCTCGAGGGCATGATAGTAACGGAAACCGACCCCGCAGCCCTTGCCGACCTCCAGGACGTTCTGGACGTAATCAATGCCGAGATTGCCCAATTCACCATCATCCTCGACCGTCACCTGAGGACAAAGAAAAAAGAGGACGGGAAAAAGGACGAGGAGACTCAGGCTCCGGATACGACAAATCCGCCGGCTCCCGAGACTCCTCCTCAGGCTCCCGACACGACCAACCCGCCGGCTCCGGAAACTCCCCCGCAAGCTCCGGACACGAGCGTGCCGCCAATCAATCCCGAGGATCTTAATCCGCCGGCGGCTGGGGAATGATGACGGCCCCACGTAGAGACGCCAAAATTGGGCGTCTCTACAAAAACAATTGAAAACAGGCCGCGCCGACGCCGTAGAGACGCAAAATCTTGCGTCTCTACAAAGAGAAGGAAGGACTAACAAGGGGTTCGCCCCCTTCCAAAGACGATGAATGAGATATAAGCGGTATCACTTGAACTTTTTTAATTACAACTCATACTTTTTTTTATTAACATCTTAAAAACAACAAAAAAATGAATCGCACACTACTTTGTTTTTTGGCCGCCATCTTCTTGGCGGCATGGGCGCCGCAGTATAGCTCGGCGCAAACGATATGGACTGGCGGCGCCGGTACACAAGCCAGCCCCTATGAAATCAGCACCGCAGACGGGCTCTATAATCTGGCTTTGGCTGTTAACGGTGGCAATGCTTATTCAGGCATCTACTTTATATTGACCGCCGACCTTGACCTCTCGTCGTACGCGGAGTGGCCTCGCATTGGGTACTATAGCACAAGCACTAACAGGCCATTCAGCGGTATTTTCGACGGCGGCGGGAAAACCATTGACTATCTCACAATAACAACCCCCGTCAACTACGCCGCGCTGTTCGGCAATCTTGAAGGCAGCAGTGCGTTAATAACGAACATAACGCTGACGAATGTTCGCATCACTGGTGCGTATGGAGCCGCCGGAGTGTTGGCAACAGCTGACTACGGCGCTACCATTAGCAACTGCATTGTAGAA
>JAITHO010000176.1 GCA_031279915.1 Tannerellaceae bacterium | reverse complement strand
AGATTAACGTTAAACTCGGATAAATGAGCCCTGTTCGAAGCCAGACTAACGTTGAACTCGGACAAATGAGCCCTGTTAGAAGCCAGACTAACGTTGAACTCGGACAAATGAGCCATATTTAAAGCCAGTCTAACGTTAAACTCGAACAAATGAGCCCTATTTGAAGCCGGACTAACGTTGAACTCGGAAAAATAAGCCCTATTCGAAGCCAGACTAACGTTGAACTCGGAAAAATGAGCCCTGTTCGAAGCCAGACTAACGTTGAACTCGGATAAATGAGCCCTGTTAGAGGCCAGTCTAACGTTAGATTCATCTCAACGCCCTCTGTTTAGAGCGATTTTAACGTTAAAATCGGGTAGTGGGGGTTGCTTGGGGGATAAATAAATGGCCATTTACCTCTCGGATAAATGGCCATAAGGGTGAAAACAGTCAGTTTTATTCTGCAGCCAGGCTTTGCAAGGCTTTATCGCGGTCGAACTTGAGCAGCCATGTGTCGGGATTGGGAATATGCATGGCGATTTGGAAGAGATCGATGTTGTTCTGCACGGCAGGGAATAAATACATGGCGGTGTGGGCGTATCCAAGCTGCTCGATTACAACGTAGTCAACCTTGGCCTCTATCAGACCGCGGATAAGCTCCTTGTTGTCGTTCGTGAAGGCGTAACCGGTCACGGGCCCACGGCTAAACATGTAGAAGAGCTCCGGCTTGCGAGAACATACCTTTGCGGTTGGGAATTGCTTACGCACATCGGAGGCAATCTGGAAATAGTTTTGATAGGCGGGCGGGAAGGGCGCTTTGTTGTACATATTCGTGGTTTTCAGCACAGGGATGGCGAACAGCAGCAAGATGAGCAATAGCCTCGGACTGAGCTTCCGGGATATGCCCGTTTTGCGCAGAGCGAACAGCAGAACCGTATAGAGGCCGATCGCAAGGCATACGTCGAAGATGGGCAAGATGGAGGTGATGTATCGATTCCCTCCTGGAGTGCTGAAGATGGATATGAGCCCAAATGTGGCAAGCGCATAGAATATCAGCAGGAATTTATATCGCCCGAATTGCCACATCCCTATGCCTATCAAGGCGCAGAGCAGCAAACCGATTAGCCACTCGTTCGGGCTGGTTGGAGCCTCGTAGTTAACGTCGATGTATGGCGCGACGGAGTTGGGAATGGCCTTGGTCATTAGCATCCGGAAGGTATCGATGAAGCGTCCTATAATCTCCATCAGTCCCAGCTCGCCTTCGTGAGGGCGTAGCGGATTGGCCATCTTGATCGTATCAAGGTATCGACTCTGCCCTAGGCCGGCTATGTTGTTGCGGATGATCCAGGGGAGGAGGCAGAGGGCAAATCCGGCTATCCATCCGAGAGCCTCCTTCCATCGCTTACTAACTATGAACCAACATGCCACGGCTACTCCCAGAGAGATAGCTTGAGTTCGGATGTGATAGCAATAAGCAGCAGCGAGCAGGGCGAGGTAAAAGCTGGGATCCTTCCAGAACGCTTTATCGTTTCGCATGGATGCAAGAAACAGGATGGTGAGCACAGAAAATAACAGGCACGACATCTCGCTCATCATCATCGTAGCGAAGCTGAGAGCTCGATAGTTCACCAGAGCCAATGCTGCTGCTGCAAATGCTAATTCTAAGGAGTCTTTGGCTTTGTATATGAAATAGAACAGCAGGCAAACGGATGCGAAGAGGAACAACCCGTTGAGGATCTTCTGCAGGATAATACTGTCGGTGAAGGATCGCAATATGCTCATCAGAAGGGGATAGCCCGGAGGGAATCCGTTGCTGGGATTGTACTCGCCGCTCATCATATCGGCATAGCCGTGCCCTTCGGCTATCGACGTTGCGAACATATAGTAGTGGCAGTTATCTCCGTTGATATCTATCTTTTGGTTGAAGATATATACGTAAGCGGCGATGAAGATGATGGCCAGGACTGCGATGTACGGAAGGAAGGGGCGGATGCGCTGGTATAGCGTTCTTCTCATAACTTGAGTGTGCTTGTTGGGTATAAATGAACGGAGCGGGTTACTTCACTTCCCACACTTCGCCTTTCATCAGATACTCGCGCAGGCTGCGAACCGGATTGCGCGCCTGAACCTCGGCGATTTGCTTCTCCACCGACTCGTCGTATGACGGAGCTTCCACTTGCCGAATCACTCCGATAGCCACAGGCATCTCGCCTCTCATCATCGACAGCATGATGTGGAGCGTAGGGTCGGGCTCGTGAGCGTCGTGCACCAGGATGTCGTCAACGGAGTATCCGTCCTGCCCTATTGTCACGGCTTTGAGCTTGAGGCCCTCGAGTGCTATGCCTCTGTCGTTGTTCTTGCCGAAGAGCATCTTCTGTCCGTGACGGAGGAAGATGGTTCGCTCGGCGCGAGCGTCCTTCTCGGTTATGGCCTTATGTATGCCGTCGTTGAAGATGACGCAATTGACGAGGACTTCAACAACCGACGTCCCTTTATGCGCCGAAGCAACAGCCAGCGTCTCGGTGGTATTCTTGAGGTCAACGTCTATCACTCGGGCGAAGAAGTTACCGCGTGCTCCCAGAGTCAGTTCGGCTGGGATGAAGGGCTCTTCGACCGTGCCGTAAGGCGAGCTCTTGGTGATGGCTCCCTTATCGGTCGTGGGCGAGTACTGTCCTTTGGTGAGGCCGTAAATCTTGTTGTTGAAGAGTACGATATTGATGTCGACGTTGCGGCGCACGGCGTGAATGAAGTGGTTGCCGCCAATGGCTAGAGCATCGCCGTCGCCCGTCATTAGCCATACGCTGAGGGCGGGGTTGGCGGTCTTGACTCCGGTTGCGATAGCTGCTCCGCGTCCGTGAATGGTATGGAATCCATAAGTATTCATGTAGTACGGAAGGCGCGAGGAGCATCCGATGCCTGAAATGACGGCTATGTTGTGAGGAGCAACGCCGCGCTCGGCCATTGCCTTGTGGAGGCAGTTCAGTACGGCATGATCGCCGCATCCCGGGCACCAGCGAACGTACTGGTCGCTCTTATATTCTTTTGCTTCAAACTTTGTTGTTGTTTCCATGTTTATGCTTCTATAAGTTTCGTAAATTCTTCGACTAAGCGCGATACAATGAAGGGCTGGCCTTTGATGCGATTGAACTTGATGGGGTTGAAGCCGGCTATCTTACTGCGCAGATAATTGGCGAACTGTCCGTTGTTCTGCTCGGCCACTACTACTTTGCCGTACTTCAGCAGCAGGTCGGATGCATTGAAGGGCAGGGGGCTGATGAACCGAAAGTGCGCCAATGCTACCTTATGCCCGTTCTCGCGCATCGTTTCCATTGCTTCGCACAGATGACCGAAGGTGCCTCCCCATCCAACTATCAGCAAGTCGGCGTCAGCATCGCCAATGATTTCCTGCTCCGGAATATGGGCGGCGATCTTGTCGATCTTGGCCTGACGGGTTGCAACCATCTTCTGATGATTAAGAGGTTCGGTGGAGATGGCGCTCGATTCGAAGTCCTTCTCCAAGCCGCCTATGCGATGGGCGAAGCCTTCGGTTCCGGGAACGGCCCAGTAGCGCACTAAGGTCTCGGGATCGCGATGGTAAGCCTTCCAGGGCTTGGATTCGTCGGTGTATTGGGATACGTAATGCGGAGTGATGGCAGGATAGTCCTCGAGGTCGGGTATCCTCCATGCCGACGATCCGTTGGCGATGAAGGAATCGGTTAGCAATACCACCGGCGTCATATATTCCAGAGCGATCTTCCCCGCCCAATAAGCCGAGTCGAAGCAGTCAACCGGAGTAGATGCTGCCAGAACCACCACGGGGCTCTCGCCGTTACGACCGTAGAGCGTTTGCATCAAGTCGGTTTGCTCGCTCTTTGTGGGAAGCCCTGTCGAAGGACCTCCGCGCTGAACGTCGACCACCACCAGAGGCAGCTCGGCTATAACTGCCAAACCTATGGCCTCGCTCTTGAGCGCCAATCCGGGGCCGGAGGTGGAGGTAGCTCCGAGAGCGCCTGCAAAGCTTGCGCCTATGGCCGTGCATATCCCCGCTATCTCATCCTCAAACTGAAGGGCCTTCACCCCAAGCTCCTTCCTTGCCGCAAGCTCTTGCAGTATATCGGTAGCGGGAGTGATGGGATAGCTGCCGAGGAAGAGCTTGACGCCTGCCTTCTCGGCTGCAGCTATAAGTCCGCAGGATGTAGCCTTATTGCCGTTGACGTCGGTGTAAAATCCCGGCTCGGCCTTCATGCTTTCGATGCGGTAGGTCGAAACCGATGCATGGATGTTGTGCCCGTAGTTGTATCCGTCGGTAAGCGCCTTGATGTTGGCTTGCGCTATGACGGGCTTCTTTGCAAATTTTCCGCGGAGCTTGTTCATCGCCTCATCTAAGGGCCGCTGAAATAGCCAGCACACCAGGCCGAGGGCAAACATGTTCTTGCATCGCACCGCCGACTTGTTATCCAGCCCAAACTCCGTCAGCCCATCTTTCACCATGGTCGATATAGGGGCTGCCACTATCTGCATCCCTCCCAGACCGAGCTCGGTGAAGGGATCATCGGTTACAAATTTGGCCTTGTCGAGGTCGCTCTTGCCAAATGAATCGGTATCGACAATAATGATTGAATGGGGCTTGAGGAAGCCAATGTTCACCTTCAGAGCTGCGGGGTTCATTGCAACAAGCACGTCGGCCTTATCGCCCGGAGTGTAGATCTTGCGCGCCCCGAGGTGCACCTGAAAGCCGGATACCCCGCTCAACGATCCCTGCGGAGCGCGTATCTCGGCCGGAAAGTCGGGGAATGTCGAGATGTCGTTGCCTAATATGGCCGACAGATTGGAGAAGATCGTGCCCGTGAGCTGCATCCCGTCGCCGGAATCGCCCGAAAACCGTACTACCACTTTCTCTAATGAAATAACTTTAGTTTGTTCAGACATATAATAAGATTTAAAGAATTTTCAAAGATTTCATCGCACTGCAAATATAAAAACATTCCCTAAAGATAAATGTAATAATTGCATAGGATTAGTCTATGACAAGTCGAATTTTGAATTTGTAAGTTACAGATTGGGGATGACGGAGGGGGCGCGGAGCTCTCAACGCAGTAGTGTTTTTCTGCCGAAAAAAAATTTGCCTCAAGCACGACTTGTGGTTGAGGCCATCGAGCTTGAGGGGCATTTACGCGGCTGGTCGGAGGGGGCGGGCCGTTCTATTCAAGCATGTCGAGGATGCGTCCGCTGAGCTGCAGGAGGGAGATTTCGCATAGCTTGGTGGCATACTCGGCGATAGATTGCCGCTCTTCGGCATTGAGCAGGCTGTTTTGGGCCTCTCGGAGCTGGATGCCGGAGAGGTCGCCAAGGCGGTATCGCTCGAGGGCTATGCTGTAATTTTCTTGCGCCGCAATTAGGTTCGATTTCTCCAGGTTCCA
>JAITHO010000170.1 GCA_031279915.1 Tannerellaceae bacterium | reverse complement strand
AGGAAAAAACGTTTGATTTTTCCGTCCAGCAATTGATTTTAGAAAAAAAACAAGTGTGTTTTCCGCCCAGCAAAATTTTTGGAGGAAAAAACATTTGTGATCGGCGTCCAGCAGATTTTAGACGAAAAAAACGAATTTCATCGGATTTCGGCAGATGTTTTATCTGAAAAAAATAAATTTAATTGGATGAAAAAAAATTGCTGAACGCCATTTACACTGTGATATGGACTCCAAAAGTTGCTGGACGCCATTTACACGTTTAAATATCGTCCAGCAAATTTTTGAGCCCATTTAACGGTTTTATTTGTTTGCGAAAAAATATTTTGAGAATAAATCATCTATGGAATATCGGCAATCATAATTCAAAACGATAACCAGGCTTTCGCTGCGGGCAGGCCTCATCTGTAAATCCAAAAACGTATATTTGTGGCTATCCATAATTTAAATGCATTATTTGAAACAAAATAAATATGAAGTATATATATATATGTATAGGAATTACGCTGCTACTGGCTACGGGAGGCCGCTGTATGGCGCAACTGAGCCGCGGAGGACGCCCGCTGCCGCTGGCCGAAACGCGAGGGCTGACGGAGCATCGGGTGGAGGAGATGCCGCCCTTCGACCTGGCTTTGGAGCTGATGCGGGATTCGGCTGAGAATGTTGGGCTGCGCGGGGGCTATAAGTTTGCGTATAAGTTTGTAACGGATTTCGGTAGGGATAATTCGGGGGCGAGCTTCAGGCTTAATGATGGGACGCTGGTGTGGCGGCTGCGGATTCGGTCGCGCGGGGCTTTGTCGATTAATATTTTGTTTACGGAATTTGAACTGCCTGAGGGGGCGAAACTTTTTTTGTATGATCCGAAGCAAAGGCAAATTTTGGGAGCATTCGATTGCTTGAATAACTCGGAGGATGGGTTGCTGCCGGTGGCGCCGGTATGGGGCGAGGAGATTGTTGTTGAGTATCAGGAGCCTGAGCGGGCGGCATTTGCGGGTAAAATTAGGGTAGGGGAGATAAATCACGCTTATCGAAGCTTGCTTGGCTACGAGCCCGGCGGTGATGCCAAGGATATGTGGTGCATGCCGGCCACGCAATGTTTGGCGTCGGAGGGCGGTCGTGATTCGCTGTCGAGAACGACGGTGCTGCTCACTATCGACGGCACTCGCGCTTGCACGGGGGTTTTGGTGAATAATACGTCGAACGACGGACGCCCGCTGCTGCTGACCGCTTCTCATTGCCTGAATAATAACTTCCAGATTTCCAACCCTGATTACGTGGCGATAGCGGGGCGTATAATAACTTTTTTCAACTACAACAGTCCGACTTGCGATACGGTTATTCGCGGAGCGGAGGAGATGTCGATGGCGTCGGCTCGGCTTTTGGGGGTGAATGAATCGGTTGATATGGCGCTGCTGGAGCTGAATGGGATGCCTCCGCCACATTTTCGTCCGTTCTATGCAGGCTGGACGCTGGATGAAAAGGGTGGATTGCCGCCCTACACTGTGCTGCATCATCCGCGAGCTAGTCCGAAGCGATACAATAGGGTTGCGGATACTCTGACGCTGCGAACGTTCCCCATCAGTCATTTTCAGGCCAACTCGCATTGGAATGTGGGGCTGTATGCCGAAGGGTGCACGGATGCGGGTTCGTCGGGCGGTCCGCTCTTTGATGATTCCAGCCGTCTTGTGGGATTGCTTTCGGGCGGAAACTCAAGTTGCAACGATCCTCGCGATGACTTCTATTATGCTCTGCACAAGGCTTGGGAGCCTTCGTCGAATGCGGGCGAGCAGCTCAAGGCATGGCTGGATACAGCCGGCGTCAAGGCGAATCAGATAGGCGGAATCGATCCTTACGAGAGCTCTCCCAGCTATCGGCTCAGCAATATCATGGAGGCTCGGCTCAACGACAGCATTGAAGTCGCACAACATCCTCAAGGCGGGAATCTGTTTGGATTGAATGCCTCGGGAGCGAAAGAATTTGCTGAGGAGTATCAGGTGTTCGGCACGGCATACGTTGAAGGCGCTTACATCGTCACTCCGTCGGTAACCGATGATCCGTCGACGATGAAAACCGAGATCGTTCTGTATGCCTCAATCAACGGACGCGCCGCCGACGAACTGCATTCGGAGCCGTTCTCTCCCGCCTACAAAGACATGTCGCCTCCCGGTTATGCAGTAGTAGAGGCTCCCAAACGGCTGAATCGCGCGCAGGAGACCTTCGTTAAGTTTGCCGCTCCCGTAAAAGTCACAGGCAGCTTCTTTATCGGCTATCGGATATCCTCGCCGCCCTACTCCAGCTTCGCCGCCTACAATCTGCGTCGCGGAATGACCGTAGGCAACACGACTTGGATTCGCTCCACCGGCGGCTGGATCCAAGCGCCTCAATTTGCGAATGTCGGATTCGCTACCTCGCTCTTCATCGATCCGGTAGTGCGCTACACCGACGGCAGTTCGGTCGAACCAGTTCCGGAGCTCCCTCCCGCCGGCATATACACCGAGCGCGGACGACGCGCGCTGCACATCGTTCTGGAGCCCAACATATCCTCTGCAATCCTCATCCTCTACGACCTCAACGGCCGCAAGCTAATAGAGCGGCGAATCGAAGGCTCCTCGGCCACAATAGAGCTCGAAGATCAGGCTCCGGGAATATACATAGCCCAGCTTAGATACGGCACAGAATCATACAGCCAAAAGCTCGTTCTGTAAATCATTAATAAGTATTAATTGTACGGAAAATAAAGAGATGCGTATCAGCATAATCAAAAAAACGTTTAGTTTTGCGAAAAGAAAATCGGGGACGTAATACCAATCGAAAACATATAATTCAAACAAATAGTAACAATTCAAAAACTTACATTAACATGAGCAAAAAGTATTTATTGCCACTCTTAACGCTGGCGATTATTGTGACACTTTCATCTTGTTCCGGCAAATTGAATCCATTGGCCGGAGATTACGTAAAAGCCACTCCTCAACCATTGGAAGCCGCTGGAGGAAAAGTTCCGGTAACGATAGACGCAACCTTCCCCGCAAAATGGTTTAACAAGAATGCCGTAGTGACCGTAACACCAGTTCTCCGTTATCAAGGAGGCGAATCCTGGGGCACAGCCTACACATTCCAAGGAGAGAAAGTAAAAGGTAACAACCAAAGCATTTCACAAAGCGCCGGAGGAAACGTGACCATGAAATCGACATTCAATTACAAGCCCGAGATGAAAAAATCGGAGCTCTACCTGACCTTCGATGCAAAGATTAAGAACAAAGCCGTGCAGCTCCCCGACATCAAAATCGGCGACGGAGTGATAGCCACAGCCGAACTCGCCGATGCAGCCTCCGCTAAGCCCGCCATCGGAGCCGATAAGTTCCAACGCATCATCAAGCAAGCTTATGATGCCAATATCATGTTCCTAATCCAGCAAGCCGAACTCCGTTCAAAAGAACTCAGCAAGCAAGAAGTCACAGACTGGAAGAATGTGGTTAAGAATGCCGACGAAGCTCCAAATCAGAACGTAGCCGTCGAAATCTTCGCCAACGCATCGCCCGACGGAGGCGTGAAGCTCAACACAGGACTTGCCGAACGACGCGAAGCCGTAACAGAACGCTACGTAGCGCAAGAACTCAAGAAGGCCAAAGTCAACGTGCCGATCGATGCCCACTACCAAGCTCAAGACTGGGATGGATTCCAAGAACTAGTATCGAAGTCGAACATTCAAGACAAAGATCTGGTGCTAAGAGTGCTCTCCATGTACAAAGATCCCGAACAGCGCGAAAAGGAGATCAAGAACATCTCCTCCGTATTCAGTGTGCTCGCCGACGAAATCCTTCCGCAATTACGCCGCTCAAGGCTGACCGCCAACGTTGAAATCATCGGCAAGTCGGACGACGAAATCAAGGCGCTCGCCAACAGCAATCCCCAAGCGCTTAGCGTCGAAGAAATCCTGTATGCCGCAACCCTACTCAATAATGTTAACGAAAAAGAATCTATATACACAAAGGCCAGTCAGCTCTATCCCAATGACTATCGCACGTGGAATAACATCGGCATGATACGCTTCATGGCAGGCGATCTCCCCAAAGCCGAAGAAATGTTCAGCAAAGCAAGCTCCGTTAAAAACACTCCGGAAACCAACATGAATCTCGGACTGATCGCCCTCGCTAAAAGCGATCAAGCTAAGGCTCAGCAATTGCTTGGCAGTGCAGCCGGCGTACCAGAGCTTAACGAAGCTCTTGGACTCCTTAATCTGCAGCAAGGCAACTTTGCGCAAGCAGCTTCCGCGCTATCGTCATCCAAGAGCAATAATGCCGCTTTAGCACAGATTCTCACCAAAGATTACAGCAAAGCCTTGCAAACACTCAACTCCGTTGTCAATCCAAATGCTCTTACCGACTACCTCAAAGCCATCGTAGCCGCAAGAACGAATGACACCGGAAGCGTCGTCAGCAGCCTCCGATCGGCCATCGCCAAAGACCGAACATACCTGAAAGAAGCAGCCAACGACATAGAATTTGCAAAGTATATCAGCAATGCCGAATTTGCTTCATTACTTGGACAATAAATAAATCGCAAACAAACATTTGTTCAAACTCAATAGAAGCCTTCCTGTACCCGCAGGAAGGCTTCTTTTTTTAGAGTGCAGAGCATCAATGCCGATTGGCGATGCAAGTTGGATACGGAGGAGGGTTGTTGAAACCTTTAGCTCAAGGCAAAAGCAAAGCGCGTCGGCATACTGTATCCGTCGGCACGCACAGCGATCGTGCTAGGACAGAGTCGGGAATCCGCCCCTTTATCCTACACGATTGTAAAAAATGTTATCGGAAGAAATAGCCTAGCGAGAAGGTCAAATTGTTTTGCAATACCTTTCCTTCGCCCTCCACCGGCAAGCGTCGCCTGTCTAATAAGCCGCTCACTGTCGTAATCGAGAAAAATGCACCTCTGTACTCTACACTGATTCCTCCACTTCCGGCAAAGTCAAACGAGCGTACCGACTGCTCCATCTGCGGCACATCTTCTTGCACTAATACTTTCGACTGAAGCTTGCTGGAGAGCTGGAATGTGAGAGCCGGCCCAGCATAAACCGTCATTTTTACATCAAGAATCGGGAAGCTATATGCAATGTGAAAAGTTGGCTGAATGGCATAAGCGTCAACGTCATGCTCCCAAATATATGCAACCCCATCTCCGCCCAAAAACGATCCTCCCTGCGAAATCAGAGCCAGCTCCGGACGTAAGGAAAAACGCTCAGACACTGGAACGTCGGCCATAGCCGCTAAGTTCCATCCAACGCTCCATCCGGAGCGATAGTCGAGATCCATTTTCTGCACGATTGAAGACCGTGATATACCTGCCTTGCCGCCTAAATAAATCCTTGGGTATGCGCTTTGCATGCCGAAAATCATCAAGCAACCCGCCGTTATCATTACATTAATATAAGGGATACGCATTTTCATATCGCAAATATAAGAAACACTTTTGAGTTTCCTCCTATCAGCGATCGCCTACTCAAAACCCTCATTATTACACGCACAACCGCCCGCATCTCTTTCCGCAAAACATTCTCCGAGCTGATAGCAGCCTACGCAAAACATCGCAAAATCACGATGGACTTGAGATCGTTCTGAAAAAAAATCCGAACAACTCCTGCCAAAAATAAAAGAAGCCTTTCGCAATAAGCTATGCGAAAGGCTTTACGTATGCAAAAATGTCGAATTAAGGTTTGGCAGTGACCTGGGTGGGAGTCAAACCCACTACCTTCAGAACCGGAAACTGACGATCTATTCACTAAGCTCCCCGGCATTCCGATGACAAAGTACAGAGAACTTGCAATAAAAAAAACATTTCGTTAACTTTGTCGGCAGTAAAAAAAATCTAATTACAGGATATACCATGAGTTATTTGATCAAACCGGCAGGGTATCATGCTCTACTTAACCTTGCCCAAACAGAATTAGGCATCAAAGCCATTAAAGACTTCTTCCAACAAAATTTGTCGGCCGAACTCCGTCTTCGCAGAGTGACCGCCCCATTATTTGTTATGAAAGGAACAGGTATCAACGACGACCTTAACGGCGTTGAACGTCCGGTAGCTTTTCCAATCAAAGATTTACAAGATTCTACGGCCGAAATCGTACATTCGCTCGCCAAATGGAAACGGCTAACCCTGGCTGACTATAATATCGAGGAAGGCTATGGAATCTATACCGACATGAATGCTATACGGCCCGACGAATCTTTAGGGAACTTCCACTCACTGTATGTTGACCAATGGGATTGGGAACGAGTTATGAGCGATAACGAACGTAATCTCGACTTCCTGCGCATGATTGTTCGCCGAATATATGCTGCAATGGTGCGAACCGAATATATGGTATACGAAATGTTTCCTGCAATACGACCGATTTTACCGCCTGACATCCACTTTATACATGCCGAGGAACTCCTGCAACGCTATCCACAGCTATCCGTCAAAGAACGAGAAGACGCTATCGCCAAAGAATACGGCGCCGTATTTATCATAGGCATAGGAAATAAGCTAAGTAACGGAGAAAAACATGACGGACGAGCTCCTGACTACGACGATTGGTCGACCACAACCCCCGAAGGAATAGGACTCAACGGCGACATTCTCGTGTGGTACGATCTCGTTAACCACGCCCTCGAGTTCAGCTCAATGGGCATTCGTGTCGACCCACAAACTCTCCTACGGCAGCTCGCACTCTGCAATGCAGAAAACAGAACAGAACTATATTTCCATAAACGGCTGCTAAACAACGAGCTCCCACAAAGCATAGGCGGCGGAATCGGACAAAGCCGACTCTGCATGTTTTATCTCCGCAAAGCTCACATAGGAGAAATCCAGGCAAGTATCTGGCCCGAACAGATGCGGCAAGACGCAATAAACGCCGGTATGAACATTATCTGAAGCGCGAAAATCGCTAGCCATGGAAGTCAAAATCGAATCCAGCTGGAAAGTACAATTAGCCGACGAATTTGAAAAAGATTACTTTCATAAGCTAATCGCTTTCGTAAAAGAGGAATACCGGACCGCAACCGTATACCCGCCAGGCCCAGATATCTTCAATGCTTTCAAATATTGCCCTTTTGACAACGTCAAAGTCGTTATCCTAGGACAAGACCCTTATCATGAGCTCGGACAAGCCCACGGACTTTGCTTCTCAGTAAGAGATGGAGTACCCTTCCCTCCATCTCTTGACAACATTTTCAAAGAACTTCGCGACGACCTACGCATCGAAATCCCCACAAGCGGCGACCTCAGCCGCTGGGCTCGACAAGGAGTGTTACTCCTCAATGCAACCCTCACCGTCAGAGCCGGACAAGCTGGCTCTCACCAAAATAAAGGATGGGAAACCTTCACAGATGCCGTTATACGCCGACTTGTCGAAAACAAAAAACACATAGTATACCTCCTGTGGGGAGCCTACGCACAGAAAAAAGGCGACATCATCCCCGACAGGCAAAACCTCGTACTGCGATCACCACATCCTTCCCCACTCTCCGTTTATAGAGGATTCTTTGGTAACAAACACTTCAGTCAAACAAATGATTACCTGATAGCATGCCGGAAAAAGGGGATTGAATGGTAGTAACTCCTTATTTTTTTATTTCTCGGACAATGAAAAAAACTCTACAACTAAGCATAATACTTGCTGTCTTTTTTTTTGCACTATCGTGTGAAAAAACCTCTTATGAATACTTTTTGATTGCCGAACGAATGGTCGACAATCAGCCCGAAAACTCAATAATTCTACTCAAAAGTCTCGACCGAACCGCCTTCTCCGACGAATACAACGCCAGATGGGCAATCGCCGTCACTAACGCACAAGACAAAATTAACCGACGTCACACCGACGACTCTCTCATCAAAACCGCCGTACAATACTACGAACGACACTACAATCCCAAAGCCCTCGCCAAAGCATATTATTTCATGGGACGAGTTTCGCAAGAACTTCAAAATGCGCCACTTGCGCAAGAATACTATCTCAAAGCCATTGATGTTGGCGAAACAGCCAAAGATACCTTCCAACTTGCGCTCACCTGCAACCAACTTGGCCAACTCTACACCTCACAATATGCTTACAGGGATGCAATTACCTACCTCAAAAAATCACTCCATCATATCTTGCTCCTGAATGACACCGTTGCGCAGTCTTACATTTTGCGCAATATCGCACGTAATTACGGACTTATGGACAGCCTTGACACCTCCATTGATTATTATAGAGAAGCGCTTCAATATGCAAACCACATTGCGAAACCTTCCATCCTCTCCGAACTCGGAGAACGCCTGACTGTAAGACATGACTACGACAGCGCTTACGTGTCTCTCCGCGAGGCAGTTAATACCGCCGACGAAGAAGATTTGCCTCTCGCCAGCCTGCATATTGGCCGTTATTTTGTTACAATAAATCAACCAGACTCTGCAATTCGATATCTCAACTCTTGCATAAATGCCCCAAAGCTTGAAACTCGTCTTGGAGCATATAAATACCTCGCACAGCTCTCACGCCATAGCTATCGATACGAGAATTATATAAAATATCAAACGCAATATGAATTACTACGCGATACCTTTGAAACTCGCCTGCATACGCAAACAACAATAGAATTGCAGGCCCTATATGATCATCAGAAAATACAAAAAATCGCAACAAAAGCCCGTGAAGCAAGCAATAGAGCATGGCTAAACTTCTGGATTGCTCTCGCAGTTTTATTCTTCGTAACTTCCTGCGCAACAGCCTACATTATAAGAATACACCGCAAACGAATGCGCGAAGCAAAAGCTCGAGAAGAGGTCTTCCTCAATTTCCACAACATTGAGATGCAACGTTCTCTCGAGCAAGTTGAAAAAAATATTGCAATGATTGCTCAGTTGCAAATAGAAAAGCAAAAAAACAAAAAAAGAAGAGACCTTATTGCCTCCAAGATACATCTCTTTGAACTTGCAAATCTCTGGATACTCAAAACCCTGGAAGATCAAGAAAAAGCCGCAAAACAGTATTTTAACTCCGAAATTTACCTGCGCCTGCATAATGACCGGCAAATAAATACTATAACCATGGACGAGCTGGAAGGGTTTTTTGAATTAACCGACATGCAATATCCCAGATTCAAATTAGGCATAACCAATTTGCTGAAGATTACATCAAAAGAGGATATATTCATTTGCTATCTGCTAAAAGCCAGAGTGCGAAAAGTAAATATTGGCAAAATACTCAAACTATCGCGGCAAGCAATTAACAACCGTTGCAAAAGACTCTCCCTCGACATCTTCCAAGCCGACTGCGCACCCGGACTTTTGGAACAGCTCATTAGTTCCATGTAGGAAGCTTGCATATTCCTGCGCCATTCCCCAATATCTGGCCACATATATTAAAAGAGCCTCCTTTGAACGCTCCTTCTTAGCAACATTTATAGCAAAATATTTCGCAACCTAAGCCCTGCGAAATATTTCAATCCACAACAGTTATACAAGTTATGCTATAATAAAAATCCTATTTATTTTTCATATACCGGCCAGCGACAAGATATATACCTCGGCCTTTTTTGTAGCTACAATCAACATTTTAATTTGAGCCCGAATCGAATTTAACAAAAATGTTTAATTATTAAAATGTATGATTATGAAAAGAATTGTATTATTTGCGCTTATGCTAACAGCCTCAATGTCATTTCCCACTTTATTTGCAGAAGACGCACCCGCAGTAATGGGCGGATGGACCAGCAAAGATTTTCGTTCGCAAAATCCAGCCGGACGATATGCCGCACTCGAAGTATTGCCCTCAGTAACAGTTGAAAACGGCGTAGTGCTCATGTCATTCGCAACCGACATGACCGACCTGAAAGTGTCAGTAGCCACGCCCAAAGGAGTTGTTGTATACGAAACAATAGTGTCGGCCAATGGCGGATTAACCGTTCCGGTTCGCACCGGGCTCAAGTCCGGATCCTATCTCCTGCTTATGACCCATCCCCGAATCGGCTCCATGATGGATAAATTGACAGTAGACTAACAAGCCCTATCTGCAAAATTGTCGACAAGCCGGAAGAAAGACTCCAATCTTTCCTCCGGCTTTCTGTTCATAAAAACTGAAGCAAACACTGATGTTGCTATATACTAAGCAATGATTATTTTAATAAGTACCTTAGTTTCTATATTTTCTGAAATAATTGAATTGAATAAACTCGTTCAAATTCATATTAAAAATCATAATAATAAATTTTGGACACATCTGCTTTCGTATACAAAACAATTTTAGTTCATATAAACACGTTAGTTGCCTCTTCTACAAACAATAATTATATTCTTTTCTATGCTTGTTGCTATTAGAAGATCAATATATATATTCACAAATTCGCTCATTGCCATATTGTGAACAATAAGGATGGAGGGCTCAAAAACTATTGCCATATTTCCGGTAATAATTATCCAAGTTTTTAGTATGATCGAGGCATTTCGAGCAATAAATGTCGACGCCTTATGTTCGATCCAGGAGTTTCGCGGAATCATTATCGACGGCATACTTTAAAAAGTTGTATTGCAAAAAATAATTGTTTTTTGCGTCCTGCTAATTGGCATATTGCGAAAAACAATTGTTTTTTGCGTCCTGCCAATTAACATGAACAAAAAAACAATTATTTTTTGCGTCCTGACAATTGACATGAACAAAAAAATAATTGTTTTTCGTGTCTTGCCAATTAGCAAGAACAAAAAAATAATTGTTTTTTGTGTTTTGCCAATTAGCATGAACAAAAAAACAATTGTCGACGGAGGTATTTAATTCGTTGTATAGCTGTTGAATATAGCCGATTTTAACATGCCCTTTTTATTACTGCCATCAGCTGTTCAGGCGATTATTAAAACATTTGCAGAAGCATGCAATAAAGCGGTTTAAGGCGCGTTATTAAAGCGATAAAACACAAGCACAGTTATGTCAGACATATCTCAAAAGTTTGAATATTTTAAGCGCGATTTAAGCTGGTTGTCGTTTAATTATAGAGTGCTATTGGAGGCCGAGGACGACAGTTTGCCTATATTTGAGCGCATAAAATTTCTGTCGATTTATTCTTCGAATCTTGAAGAGTTTTACGAAATAAGGGTTGCCGGACACATGGGAGTTGCGATGAAGCGAAGGATATCTGAGGCCGAAGATAGCGCGCTTGCGGAAGCAACATTAGCCGAAATTACCGCTGAAGTTAACCGGCAGCAATATGAGTATCACAGGATCTTTTATGAGATGATAATTCCGGAGCTTTTTCGTAACCGGATTTTTTTGTATCACGACAGTTGTTTGAAAACCTTCCATGAGGATTTTGTTCGTGAGTTTTTCACGCGAGACATCTTTCCATTTTTGTCGCCCGTAATGATTCGCCCTGGCGAAATTCGGACATTCATTCGAGACAGAAGGTTATATCTTGTGGTCAGGATGCGAAAAAAGGATGCTGACGATACTTTTCAATATGCTATAATGAAAATTCCGTTCTCGAAGGTTCCGCGCTTTATTAAGCTTCCGGAGCAGGACGGGGTTTATTATATAATGTTTATAGATGATGTTATCCGGGCGAATCTCGGCTGGCTCTTCCCTGCTTATACTATTGACAGTTGTTATAGTATTAAGCTTTCGCGAGATGCTGATATTGAGCTGGATGATCTTCGGGAAAACGACATTGTTGCAGATATGCGCCAGAAGCTTCGCGAGCGTAAGAATGGCTATCCAAGCCGTGTGATGTATGATAGCGCAATGCCTGCGGATTTTTTGAATTTCATCTGCGAGGCTTTTGATTTTACGGAGGATCATCTGGTTGCGGGCGCTCGTTATATGAATTTGGCGGATTTGCGTCATTTGCCTAACCCTATTGGTGAAGAGCTTGAGGCTAAGCTGCCGTATCCGATGCGAATTCCGTTGCTGGAAAGAGCCTCGTCGGTAATGGATGTGGTGAATGAAAGGGATGTGTTACTGCATTTTCCGTATCAGTCGTTCGATTATCTCATCCGCATACTGAAAGAGGCTGCTACGGATCCGAATGTTGTGGGAATAAAAATAACGCAATATAGGGTGGCCGAGCATTCGGAGGTTATCAATCAGCTTATTGCTGCATCGAGAAACGGCAAGGATGTTCGTGTTTATGTTGAGATCAAGGCTCGCTTCGACGAGGAGAATAATATGTTTACGGCTGAGCAGATGGAGCAGGCTGGTATTCACATCATTTACAGCAATGTCCGCTTGAAGGTTCATGCTAAGATTGCACATATATCTCGCTGCCTTCCTCTCTCAGACATTGCGTGCATCAGTACGGGCAATTTCAATGAGAAGACGGCTGGAATTTATTCGGATATTGCTATGCTTACATCAAATGCTATACTTACGTCTGACGTTGCTGCGACATTTGCCTATCTTGATAATTTGTCGGCTGAGAGTATAAGGCCGGTGTTCAAGAAGTTGCTTGTTGCTCGCTGCAATATGGTCGACGAGCTTAGGCGAATGATAATGCGCGAGGCGAATAATGCGCTTGCTGGTCGGCGGGCCCATATTGTTTTGAAAATGAATGGGCTTCATGATAAGGAGATGATAGATATGCTGTATGTTGCGGGTCAGGCTGGGGTTCGCGTCGACTTGATTGTTCGGGGGATTTGCTGCTTGATGCCTGGGCAGAGCTTTAGTCCAAACATTTCCGTTACTCGCATAGTGGATATGTATCTTGAGCACGCGCGAATCTGGTATTTTTATAATAGTGGAAATGATGAGATATTTATATCCTCGGCCGACTGGATGCATCGCAACTTAAATCGTCGCATAGAGGCGGCTTCTCCGATATTAGATCCGGTATTAAAGCAGGAGATTCGTCGTATACTGAATCTTCAACTACAAGATAATGTTAAGGCATGTGTTATTGATGAGCACATGAATAATGTCCGTAAAACCAAAACCTTTCCGGCTCTGCGTTCGCAAACAGCTGTTTATGAATACCTGAAAAGTCGGGTATAGCTAACGACGCAGATTTCGGGGTGACTATCATTAGATTGGATATTTGTAAAGTATCGTTAGGATACTTTTTTTATTAGGTTTATTCAATCCATAACCGTGCTTGTGAAAGTGCGGTTATGTGTTTTAAGTTTGAGCCTTATGCTGAGGAATCGGCTCTGAAATGTATATTGAAGCATTTGCTGGAGGATATACCCTCCGGTTCGCAGATCTAAGTCGGTCGGAACCTTTATTTTATGGAGAAATGTCTTTGGAGTGTTCGACGGAATCCCGCATCTTACAAGCTTGCCCAAATCGCCCCGCTTAATGGAGATTGTGCCCTTATCATTAGTCGGGCAAATGTAAAGAGGTCGGGGAGATTATTTCCTGCGAAGAGTGATGCCGGCAATTGGAATGGGGTTCAGAACAGACTCTGGACGCAGCCGTTCGATCGGCCTTGCAGGCATGCCGACCCTCCTCCGTTGCCGATAGCGCTGCCCAGAGGAAGAACATGGCCTCGCCCACCGGCATTAATCTGCATCGCACGATTGTCGGTGAATGCCGCAAGATCGCCGATTCAGAGCGATTGCTCTTCGCCGAAGCAACATCCCGAGCTCGAAGCAATTATCGGACGATCATGCATTGGAGGCTCCTCGAAGACTCGCAAGAATCTCCATCGATCCAGCCGTAAACAGAAAACAATGGCAGAGCCCCTCCTTCCACGAATTAGGCATATATTATTCATTGCATTATAACTTAAAATCAAAGAAAAAGAACACTATTGCTGTCCGGTCCTTCCTTATCCCCTTTGCAGAGCCAATTTGAACATTGCCTCGGTCTCGAACAATGCCGTTTGCATCAATCCGACCGATCTGCCGAACGCTTTCCCACGCCGTTGGAAGCCTTGCCGAACATTTACCGGACGGTTTCCCACGTCGGTGGAAACTGTGCCGCAAATTTCCCTGAGACTTTCCACCCGGTGGAAACTGTGCCGCAAATTTCCCTGAGACTTTCCACCCGGTGGAAACTGTGCCGCAAATTTCCCGCAGACTTTCCACTCGGTGGGATGTAAAGCGATAGTGGGGGAAATGTGGATGAAACAGAAAAAAGCCCTCCGAAATCTGTTCGGAAGGCTGAATATAATAAAAAGAGAAGTATCTATTAAAGAGTGCGCGAGCTTTACATATTTACAGGGCAGTGAGATGTGGCGCGGACGTCTCTTACAGTTTATACAAATCGCTTGCGGCAAGTAAGGTCAGACGATTCTCCTGGAGGACTTCAACGCAACGTGCAACGTCGTCGGGACGGATGATGACGTGGGCAGAGTCGCCCTGGGAAAAGGCGTACATGTATTCCACAAATATGCCGGCGTTGGAGATTATTTCCATTGCTGCGGCAAGGGCTCCGGGCTGATTGGGGCAGTAGAGGCATACAACGTCGGTTACGCTCACGGCGTAGAGGCGCTCCCGAAGGGCTTGGATGGCGCGGTCGGTGTCGGATACGATGAGGCGGAGGATGCCGAAGTCGGAGCTCTCGGCCACGGTGAATGCCGACATGTTAACGCCGGCTTCGCCCAGTATGCGGGCAACCTCGGTGAATCGCCCTTTTTTGTTCTCGAGAAAAATTGAAAGTTGCTTGATTAACATGGTAGTGTCGTTTTATAGGTTCAACTGAATTTTCGTTTGTCGTTAACGCGCTTGGCTTTGCCCTGGCTGCGTTCTATGCTGCGGGGTTCTACGAGTTTGATGTCGGGGGATATTCCGAGCACGCTTTGTAGGCGGTGGGTGATGTGTTTGCGAAGGTTCATCATGCGGCTGATTTCGTCGGAGTAATAGGCCTCTTTCACTTCAACCTGGACTTCTAATGTGTCGAGATTGTTGATGCGGTCGACAACGATGAAGTAGTGCGGCTCAAGTTCGGGAATCTCGCACACAACGGCTTCTACCTGCGATGGGAATACGTTTACTCCCCTTATGATCAGCATATCGTCGCATCGTCCGAGGATGCGGCTCATGCGCACTGATGTTCGCCCGCACTCGCAGGTTTCGTAGTGAAGCGAGGTGAGGTCGCGGGTGCGGAACCTTAGGAGGGGCATTCCTTCTTTGGTGATGGTGGAGAAGACCAGCTCGCCGGTTTGCCCGGGTTCGAGGGGCTGGCTGGTTACGGGATCGAGTATCTCCGGCAGGAAATGGTCTTCGCAGAGGTGGGTGCCGTTCTGCAGCGCACATTCGTGGCCTACTCCGGGGCCGATTATCTCGGTCAGCCCGTAGAGGTCGTATGCCTTGATGCCGAGTTTGTTTTGCAGCTCGCCTCTCATGGCTTCCGTCCAGGGCTCAGCTCCGAATGCCCCTACTCTCAGCTTAAATTCTTCGCGCGGGATGCCGGAGTCGTGCATAGCGTCGGCCAGGAACAGAGCGTAGGATGGGGTGCATGCCAGTCCAACGGAGCCGAAGTCGTGCATGAGCATGATTTGCTTTTCGGTGTTGCCGCTCGACATGGGCAGCACGGTGCCTCCAATTGTTTCGACGGCGCAGTGTGCTCCGAGGCCTCCGGTAAACAGTCCGTATCCGTAGGCAACCTGCACAACGTCTTGCTTCCCCAATCCGTAGGCGGTGAAGCATCGTGCGCCGACTTCGCCCCATATAGCCAAGTCCTTGCGCGTATAGCCAACTACGATGGGCTTGCCGGTGGTGCCGGATGATGCTTGGAGGCGAACGATTTCCGACATGGGTACGCTGAGGAGTTCGAAGGGATAGAAGTCGCGCAGGTCTTTCTTTGAGGTGAAGGGTAGCTTGACTATGTCGTCTATGCCGTTAATGTCGCCGGGGCTTATGCCTGCTTCCTGCATGCGGCGGCGATAGGGTTCGCAATTGTGGTACACGTGCTCAACGGTGCGTTTCAGTCGGATGCCTTGCAGCTTGCGCATCTCGTCGCGCGTCATGCATTCCATTGTTGGGTTCCAAATCATAAGATATTATAAGTATTAAAGGATGATTACTGCTTTATTGCATGTAATGGTAGCGATAAAGATATGATAACTCTCGTAAAAATGTTGTGGAATTTGTTGGCCTTCGCTCTCCCTATCCGCTTCCACTTTTCCGCCCTGATGCAGCTCCTACTGCTTCCGTTCGAGATATAAGGCAACGGCCCGGCTGACGGAGTGCAGTCCAAACTCTTCGGCTCTGAGCTCCGATTGCGGAACGATGAGTATCTCCTCAGCGTCGTCGGCAGCTCGTGCGTCGGCAAAGCTTTCGGTTTCGCATTCAAAGAAGAGGTCGATGGTATGCACGTCGAATCCGAGGTATGGATAGATGTTCGGGAGGGAAAAGAGATAGTTGCAGGAGCCAACGGCGAGACCTGTTTCTTCGCTCACTTCTCTGCGGACAGCATCTTCGGCTGTTTCGAAGCAGTCGACAAAGCCTCCGGGAAGATCGAGCGTATCTTTGGCCGGATCCTTAGCCCTGCGGACGACCAGCAGTTCTCCTTTGCTGTTACGCAGGAAAACGCCGACCGATCCGGAAGGATTGAAATAGTATATGAAACCGCACCGGCTGCATTGCTTGGCCTTTTCGTTTCTCTCGGTAAAAGAGCCGGCGCCGCAAATGGGGCAGAAGCTGAACAGTTGAAGCGGGTGGGGCATAGCTTAGCTCAGTTCTTTAGCTTCCCAGCCAAGAGCGCTTGCGCCAAGTATGGCAGCATCCGATTCTTTGAGTTGCGAAAGGATAAGCTTGGTTTTGCCGAGGAATACTTTGAGTACGTTTTTGTCCATTGCAGCCTGTATGGGCTTGAGGAGCAAGTCGCCTGCATTGGCAAGTCCTCCAAACAGTATGATGGCTTCCGGACTTGAGAAGGCGATAAAGTCGGCAAAGGCTTCGCCGAGTATCCGTCCTGTGAGTTCAAAGATTTCGATAGCCATTTGATCGCCCTGAATGGCTGCGATGTATACGTCCTTTGAGGTGAGGGTATCGGGATTGATTTGCCTGAGCAGCGAATCGTCTTTTCGGTTTTCGAGGAACTCACGGGCAGTGCGGGCCACTCCGGTTGCTGATGTATAGGTTTCGAGACAACCCGTGCGTCCGCATCCGCATAGCCGTCCGTTGGTGCGGCGTATGATAACGTGTCCGAGTTCGCCTGCCACTCCGTCGTGTCCATACACCAGATTGCCTCCGACGACAATCCCGCTTCCTACTCCTGTTCCGAGCGTTATCATGATAAAGTCCTTCATGCCGCGGGCTGCGCCATAGGTCATTTCGCCGATAGCAGCGGCGTTTGCGTCATTGGTAAGCGCAACGGGGAGGTTCAGCTTCTCGCTTATCATGCGTGCAATCGGTACATTTTCTCTCCAAGGCAGATTGGCGGCAAATTCTATGCATCCGCTAAAATAATTACCGTTTGGAGCGCCAATGCCTACTCCTCTGATTTTGTCCCGCCCTCCAACTTTCTCTACAAAAGCATTAATGCCATTGCAAAGAGTGCTTATGTAATCATTGATATCAGGATAAGCCTGCGTTTTCATGCTGCTATCGCTAACGAGTATTGTTCCCTTGGCGTCAACTACGCCGAATACGGTATTGGTACCTCCGAGGTCAATACCTACAACATACGGTTTTTCCATGTTTATGATATTATATTAATGTGGTAAGATTTCAATCCAATAGTCATCGGGATCAGCAATGAAGTATATTCCCATGGAGATATTCTCGTAGCATATCCAACCCATTTCGCGATGATATTCGCGTGTGGCCTCGTAGTCATTATCAACAGTGAAGGCTAAATGACTCTCGTTCTCGCCGAGCTCGTATGGCTGCGGATGATCTCTCAGCCAGGTAAGCTCAAGCAGGAAGTTGCTTTCGCCGTCGGAAAGATATACGAGGATGAATGAGCCGTCAGGGGATGTTTTGCGATGCTTCTCGGTGTGGCCGAGCGCTTGCTTATAAAACGTCAGGCTCCTGTCTATATCAGTAACGTCGATATTGAAATGTGCGAATTTTCCTTTGATCTTCATATAGTAGTGATTTATTGATGATGCTATAATATGTCGTTGAACTCTTCTCCCTTGCGGGATACCGACAGCAGGCGACAGTTGTGCCGTGCAGCGATGGGAGCGAAGGCGGCTGCCTTGTCATAGCGCGGCTCGAAGTGCATAGGAGCCATTACACGAGTGTGGATGCGTTCCACGAACTGCTCTGCGCCGCGCATGTAATCGCTGCCGATGTGCGGATCGATGGGGAACATGGCCAGGTCGATACTGTCGGATACGGCAGCTAAGCCGTCGAGCTCTGCAAGGTAAGCGGATTCCGCCTCCTGTACCTCTTGGTCGGTCGACTCGTCTTTCCAGTGCCAGTTGTTGAGGTCGCCGGCATGGAAGATGGTTTTGTTACCTATATATATAATGTAGGAAACGCCCACGTCGGTTGAGCCCATCGCCTGTATCTTCAGTCGCTCGTCTTGCCATATATCGCCCTTCTGCAGGAATATGCCGTCGGAGGCTTTGGCTCTGTCGCTATCGAGTATGTCGGTCGATAGTATGCGGATGATATTGGAGCTCTTCCATTCCAGGATCTCACGGTTGAAATGGTCGGGATGTACGTGCGATGCCAGGACATATAGAGGCTTGGAACAGCGGAGAAGCTTGTCGTGTACGTACCCCTCCCTCGGCAGATTGCCCGAATCGTGGTAGTAGTCGAAGATCACGGCAAAGCCCTCCGCCTCTATTGCATAACAGCTATGATATATATAGATAAGTTTCATCATTGTAATACGTATCACTCACTAAACAGCTTTCGCAGATCTATTTCGAGACCTTCAAATATCCCCACTGGCACTTTCCCATCCATCTCATAGTTTGTTCCCCTGTCATATTTCCCATCCGCTTGC
>JAITHO010000155.1 GCA_031279915.1 Tannerellaceae bacterium | reverse complement strand
CAGCAGAGCCTTCTGCCAGTCGGTTTGCGCCGGCAAGTTGGCAATATCATATTTTCCCAGCCCGAAGTTCTTGTAATCCATAGATTCGTTCCAAAGCTCCGTCCATTCCTGGGGCGTGGTAAGCTGAATCTTATGATCTACTTCTTGGGTTCCGTAAACAATATTCACGTTGGCATTGAAGCGCGACGCAAACTTCCCTCGCTTTGTCGTGATCATAATAACGCCGTTGGCTCCGCGCGAGCCGTAGATAGCCGTAGCCGAAGCATCCTTCAGGATTTCCATAGACTCAATGTCGGAGGGATTGATGGTCGTTAGAGCAGTAATGCTCTTCCCCTCCAAGCCTTCGGCAGCTCCACCACCGGTAATCGGAATACCGTCGATAACGTACAGCGGAGTATTGGAGCCAAGAATAGAACTTGTTCCCCTGATTCGCACCACAGCTCCCGCCCCGGGCTGTCCGGATGTAGCCGAAATAAAGATGCCCGACGTTTTGCCGCGCAAGGCCTGATCCGGCGAGTTGGAGGCTCCCGTGTTGATCGCTTCGGATGAAACGCTGGAGATTGATCCCGTGAGATCGCTCTTCTTCACGATTCCGTATCCAATCACAACAACCTCATCGATCGCCCGCGTGTCTTCCGAGAGCTGCACTGCAATGGAGCTCTGCCGACCGATGGCGATGTCTTTGGAGACATATCCAATATACGAGATCTGCAGCACGGCTCCTTCGCGAACGTTCAGCGTGTACTTGCCGTCGATGTCGGTCACGGCTCCGTTGGTGGTGCCTTTCTCTATGACGTTGGCTCCGATGATGGGCTCGCCATGCGAGTCGGTTACTGTGCCGGAGATCCGGCGCAGAGGATCCTGCTGCGGAAGGGTCGACGGCTGATGCGGCGAGAGTATCACCTGGCGATCGACTATCCTGTATTCAACGTTCATCTCCCCGAACAGATCGTCGAGGGCTTCCTTTATCTTTCCGGCCTTGAATGTAAGGCTTACGGTGCGGCGGGTATCAAGCGTGCGCTCGGCGAAAAGGAAGGTGTATCCCGTCTCCTTTTCAATCCTTTCGAGCGCGTCGCGAACCGAAACGTTCTTCAGCTCGATGCTGCTTTCCTGCGATTGCGCGTAGCCGTTCGCTGCATAAACTTGCAAGATTAAAGCGAACGACAGAATGGTTATAAGTTTCATAATGCGTATAATACTA
Source organism: Tannerellaceae bacterium (assembly GCA_031279915.1). GTDB lineage: Bacteria > Bacteroidota > Bacteroidia > Bacteroidales > Tannerellaceae > DFXE01. The sequence continues at coordinate 8,223 of JAITHO010000155.1, read as the reverse complement.
ATAAATGTACGGGGTGTTCGCCCGTTGCTTAAGTTCAGTAGATTCATAATTTAATTAGATGTATGTTTGATAACTATCCCCTCTGAGGGGGGAGATTCCTAACTCATTTGGAGGATCGCGTCCTCACTTGCGTATCAGCTTTGCTTTGGTCACCTCCTTTCTGCTTTTGATGATGATTATGCGGCGGGCGTATGAGTAGTCGTCGAGCTGGCGGGGTTCGGAGTACGACCAGTCGATGGGGGCGGCTAGCTTCATGTAGTCGAGGATCTGGGTGATTGATTCGGTTGTGAACGAGGCCCAGAATTTGTGGCGGAGAACGTCGGCGGATGCAAACTGGATGTCGACGTTGTACTTCTTGGAGAGTTTATGAGCTACCTCTTCCATGCCGGCGTTGCGGAATATTAGTCGACCGTCTTTCCAGGCAGTCTTTTCCCAGGCATTGATGTTTCTTGAAACCAAGGTGCCTATCGTCAGATCCACCGTGGCCATTTGGTTGGGATGCAGCTTGAGGGAGCGATTGCCGAGAGATACGTCAATGGATCCGCTCTCCAGGGTGGCCTCCACGCTCATCTCTCTTTCGGTGGAGCTAACGTTGAAGCGGGTGCCATGGGCGGATACTCTGACTGCTTTGCCGACGGCAACGGTGAAGGGATGTTCGGCATCGGCCTCCACCGCAAAGTAGGCCTCCCCTTCGAGCTCAACCAATCGCTCTGCGCTGCTGAAGCGGGCCGGATAGCGCAAGCTGCTTTCGGTATTCAGCCATACCTGCGTCCCGTCGGGCAGGGAGATCTGTGAAATCAATCCGGGAGCCGACTTCACCGAATAGTACGGAACATTATCGACAATCTCGCGCCTCTGCTCGGAATATAGCCAGGCTAACGCCGCCGTTCCGAGCAGAACGGGCAAGAATAGGGCCGCTGCCACTCGCTGGAAGTACATCGCCGCACGGCTGCGCCATTCCATACCCGAGATGCGACGCGCCGTTTTGCGATAGGCCGCGCCTGCATCATATTTCTCATATTCAACAATCTTGCGGTAGATAGCTTCAGCCGCGCCGAGCTCTTCCTTTATCTTTTCATGTTCTTCCATACTTGTCTTTTTATTCTATAACACACGAAAACGGGAAATGCGACAGCCGCTGCCGAACTTTATTTCTGCAGAATGACGTGATTGGAGGCCGAGACGAGGGAGGATAATACTTGCGGGAGAGGATTGATCGCCGAGAGTAAAGGCGGCGGAGCAAAGTTATTGTCAGCGAAAACGACCATTTAAAGTGACAATTATTGTATGGTGCAAATGCGCCGCAGCTTTATCCGCCGGCTATTCTTTGCTCCAATAAATCATGGTGATACCTTGTTTATCTGCTTCCGCCTATTATATTTGCAACAATAACTTATTGTCACTTTAAATGGTCGTTTAATCTGACAATGCAAAGATTTTCGCTGATATGCTTTTTCGCTACGGTTTCTTGTATGGTACAAACGTTATAATGTTGTTGCGCAATGAAGGATGTTGAGCTGGATGCGCTGCTGCTTAATATTGCCGTCAACGACGACCGGAATGCCTATCAAACTCTTTTTGAGCATAGCTATGCCCCGCTCTGCCTCTTCGCCGGACGATTCGTTAGCGACCATGCGGCCAGGGAGGATATCGTGCAGGATGTTCTTTTCGCACTTTGGACTCGACGCAAAACGCTCGGCCTGCACGTGTCGACCAAGGGATATTTGACGAAAGCCGTGAAAAATCATTGCCTCAATTATCTGCGCAAGCAGGGCTATCACGATGAGTATCTGAAGGACTGCCTATCTAACGAGCAGTATGCCGAAGCGGATGAGTTTTACAACCTCCGAGAGCTATACGAGCTCCTGAACCGTGCGCTCAGCAAGCTGCCTGAGGAGTATCGACTCGCCTTCCTCCTCAGCAGATTTAAGGGACGGAGTACAACGGAAATCGCTGCTATGATGCAGGTTTCGGTTCGAACCGTAGAGCGATATCGAGAGCGGGCCATCAGCATCCTTCGCAAGGAACTCAAGGACTATCTGCCGCTGCTCATCGCCCTCTTCGCTTGAATACGGCCTGAGGCTGGCTTTTTTCAGTACATTTGGCCGCGATTGATCCGACATAACATTTACATTAATTATTATCCACATGGAGAACACCATTTCACCCTTCGCAGCGCCAATATATGTGATGCTCAAGCCCGCCGGAGCTAGCTGCAATCTCGCTTGCGATTACTGTTATTATATCGACAAAAAACAGTTTTATCCCCAAACGAAAAATACCGTGATGAGTATTGATTTGTTGGAAAAGTTTATTGCCGAATATCTCCAGAGCCAAACTATGCCTTGTGCTCTCTTCACCTGGCACGGCGGCGAGGCTCTGATGCGACCTCTATCTTTTTACCAAACCGCCCTTGACTTGCAACGGAAATATGCCCGAGGAATGCAGATCGACAATTGCATCCAAACGAACGGTACTCTGCTCACCGACGAGTGGTGCCAATTCCTGAAAGAGAATAACTTCCTGGTAGGAATCTCCATCGACGGGCCACAAGAGTTTCACGACGAATACAGACGCAACCGACACGGGCAGCCCTCCTTTTACAAGGTGATGAAGGGGCTCGAGCTACTCAAAAAACACCAAGTTGAGTACAATGCAATGGCCGTTGTGAACGATTATAACGTCGACTATCCGCTGGAGTTCTATAATTTCTTCAAAAAGATTGAATGTCGATACATACAATTCACACCCATCGTTGAGAGAATTGAAAAAAACGGCAAGCATGAGCTCGCGCCTTTTACGGTTGATTCTGTAAAGTGGGGAGACTTCCTTTGCGCCGTTTTCGACGAATGGATCAAGGCCGACGTTGGTACCTATTTCGTTCAGCTTTTCGATGCTACGCTGGCGAACTGGATGGACGTGCCTCCAGGCATCTGCACCCTCGCCCGAACCTGTGGACATGCCGGAGTGATGGAGTTTAACGGCGACCTATATGCATGCGACCACTTCGTTTTCCCACAATACAAGCGGGGAAATATCTACACAAAAACCATTACGGAGATGATGTACAGCCCTGAGCAAATACAATTCGGCAACGATAAATTTGACAAGCTCCCTCCATGCTGCCGCCAATGTGACTTCCTCTTTGCATGCAACGGCGAATGCCCCAAAAACCGCTTCCTGAACGATGGCAATGCGCCCGGACTTAACTATCTGTGCCAAGGATACAAACGCTTCTTTGCGCACGTCGCCCCCTACATGGATTTCATGAAGCACGAACTGCTCGCACAACGCCCCGCCGCCAATGTGATGCAATGGCGCGCCGAGGGCCATGCATTTTGATATTATTTCTTACAGAAAAATCCTAGCGAGGGATTTGGAAACAAAGTTTGGAACCAAAACCCTCGCAGGGGAATTTCCCAATTCAACATTTCTGCCGCAACCCCCGCCGGGGGAAACCTCCAAAACATTGTTGGGAAGCTTTCCCCCGCCGGGGGATTGGGCCAAAACACTTTTTTGAGGCTTTCCCTCGGCGAGTAATTCAAAGAAAACGTTTGATTGGTGAATTTTCTCGGCAGGTGAAGGCTCCAAAACTTTGTTTTTGGGGGTTTGCAAGGCCGGTGAAGGGCAAAAGTGGGATTTTTGTATAGAACCCTCGCCGGGGGAAAGCTCCAAAACGTTTTGGTGGCGTTTCCCCTCGCGAGGGAAAGCTCCAAAATACTTTTTTGGCGTTTCCCCTCGCGAGGGAAAGCTCCAAAACTTTTTTTTGGTAATTCCCCTCGAGAGGAGAAAGCTCCGAAATATTTTTTCGGTAATTCCCCTCGAGAGGAGAAAGCTCCAAAATATTTTTTCGGCAATTCCTCTCGATAGGAAAAGCTCGGCTATTTATTTGGCAGAGCCCGCCTGATCCAAACAGTGGCGGCGGCAAAAAGCAGGCGCGTGGGGATGATCCAAAGGGCTGGGATACCGATTGCAACGAAGATCAGCGTATCCTCAAGGAGCGAATGGCTGACGGCCAGGTGATAGTTCAACAGATTGGCGTCGGCGCGGCTCAACTTGCCCTGCCTGGCCTCCTCGATCATGATCGCGCCGCCATAAGCCAGGCCAACAAGGTTGCCCACCATCCACAGGAAAGCCGTACTGCGCGGCAGGCCAAGCGCTTGCATGAGCGGCGAAAGCAGGCGCGCCAAGGCTGTCATGAGAGGAAACTCACGAAGCAGAAAATGCAGTATCATCAGCCCCGTGACGATAACTACGATGGTAAGAGTGACCCGCAGAGAGCTTATGAGCCAAACGCTTAGCAACTGCCAGAGGGAGCTGTCGGCAGCCAGAGGGGAGGCCTGCGCCATATCGCTCCATCCGCTGCGAGGCATCACAAGATGAAGAACGAATGCGATGAGGAAGGCCATCCCGATGCGCAGGAGGGTCATCTCCCAAAATCCTGAGCCTGTACGCTTCTGCACCGTCGATTCGACAATCAAATTGTGCGCCACTAAGCAAAGGAGCGATAGGATGGTGGCCTGCCGGAGGTCGAGCCCAAGGCTGGGAATGATGGCCACGGGCGCGTAGAGCGGGCAAAAAATGGAGGTTATGACAACGATGGCCGTTTCGCCCGGTAGCCCGATGAGCGAGAGCGCCGGCTCAAGCAAAGGGGACACCTGCGCAAGGAGGCCTGAGTATTGCAGGATGCGAACAAGGAGGGAGATGGGGAGGATAATCTTCAGCAACCAGAGGCAGGTGCGCCACGATTTAGGTAAGGCCTCCCGGATGCATCGAAGGATGCGCTCTGCGGTGCGGTGCATCGGCATCAACGGCGAAAGTGGCTATCGAGTTCGCGCTGAACGTCGCGTTCCTTGATGGCGGCCCGCTTGTCGTAAGCTTTTTTGCCCTTGGCGATGGCGATTAGAAGCTTGGCCAAGCCCTTTTCGTTAATAAAAAGTTTGAGGGGAACGATGGTGAAGCCGGATGTGCGGGTGGCATTGTCGATTTTACGGATCTCGCGATGAGTGAGGAGGAGCTTGCGCTCGCGGCGGGCGTTGTGATTATTATAGGTGCCGTAAAAATATTCGGCTATGTGCATGTTTTTCACCCACACTTCGCCGCGCTCAACCGTGCAGTACGAATCCGCCAGGTTCGCCTTGCCAAGCCTGAGCGATTTGATCTCCGTACCGGTGAGAACAATGCCCGCTGTGAAGCTTTCGAGTATCTCGTAATTGAAGGAAGCCTTCCTGTTTTTGATTTGAATGTTGCTATGGTTTGTCATAATAGAATTTTGGGTGAATTATTATTGCCTAAGCCCAGGCAAAAAGAGGAACATCAACTGTTTGATAACTATCGGCAGCAATATTACTAACAATGTGATGATGGCCGTAAGCGCCAGCCGAGCGGATATGGATACCTTAAGGATTTGTACCGTTTGATTGTTGATGCCCATGTACGCCGGACTTCCTTCCCATACTATATAGGCCGTGACAAGCAAGAAGATACGGATGAAAAAGAAATCCCCTTCGGGTAATATACCGAGGAGGATTTCGAGAACAAAAAACATGCTGAAGGAGTAGCCCGTAAAGCGCTGGCATAGCCTGAGGTCGGATGTTCTGCTGAACAGCCTGCTCCAGGCCTCGTTCAGAATCCATGCGGTAAGGAAGAAGCTTCCAAAGCAAGCCACGCAAGTCGTGATAGCTCCCTTGAGCGCTAATTCGACTTTAAAATGCTTCTCGGTGAATAATATGCCAACAAAAGCGGCAAGGCTTGCAAGTCCGATGAGCGGATAAACAAAGCGGGTGAAGAGCTCCTCTTTGCGTTCCGTTTTGCGGGCAAGCTCTTGCCAGGTTTTAGCAGGACGTGCGATGATCGTCCCTACAAGTCGTATTAACTCCTTGTACATTGCTTTTCGGATATGGAAATCGGATGGATAATCCTATTGGTTCTTAAGCCATTTATCGAGCCATTCGAAGAATACTCTCTGGAAGAGGACCCCGTTCTGCGGCTTTGCTATCCAATGGTTCTCGTCGGGGAAGACAAGCATCCGCGCCGGTATTCCCCTCAATCGAGCGGCATTGAAAGCTCCGAATCCTTGCGATACGGGCACTCGATAATCCAAGGCGCCGTGAGTAACAAGTATTGGCGTGTCCCACTTGTCAACAAAGCGATGCGGCGACGATGCATAAGATCTCTGGGCGATGGAGTTCGACGCCTCCCAGTATGGGCCTCCCAAATCCCAGTTGGCAAACCACATCTCCTCGGTTTCAAGGTACTGCTGCTCGAAGTTGAAGATGCCTGCATGTGCGATGAAGGCCTTGAACCGCTTGTTGTGATTCCCCGCGAGCCAGTAAACAGAGTACCCGCCATAGCTAGCTCCCACCGCTCCGAGTCGCTGGGCGTCAACGTAAGGTTCTTTGGCAATGGCGTCGATGGCAGCCAGGCAATCCCTCATGTTTTGTCCGCCATAGTCGCCGCTGATCTGTTCCAGCCATTCCTGCCCGAATCCCGGCAATCCGCGGCGGTTAGGCGCCACGATGATATAGTCATTAGCGGCCATGATCTGGAAGTTCCATCGGTAGCTCCAGAACTGACTGACGGTACTTTGCGGTCCTCCCTGGCAGTACAGCAGGGCAGGGTATTTCTTGTTAGGGTCGAAGTTGGGGGGATAGATCACCCATGTGAGCATTTGCTTGCCGTCGGACGTAGTGATCATCCTGGATTCGGAGCGTGCGATGGCTATCCGGTCGAGGATGTCCTTGTTCTCGAAGCTGATCTCCACCGCCTCGCCGGTCAGATGGTTGACGGCAAAGATTTCGGTTGGATGCTCCTGCGATTGCCGTGCAGCAATCATGGATCGGCCGTCGGCGCTCATGTCCATGCTGAGGTAATCAAATTGTCCGGAAGTTATCTGCCGAATCTCCTTGTTGCCGACATTTATTTGCCAGATATGCGTGAGAGCCTCCTTGCAAGCGATAAAAAAGATAGACTGACTATCGCAGTTCCAAAGTATAGCATCAGTATTGTAGTCGAAATCCGACGTGAGGTATTGCTTCGCCCCCGATTCGAGATCTCCCACGAAGAGGCGCTTCTTGTCTGATTCATATCCATCGCGCTCCATGCTGATCCATGCAATCGATTTACCGTCGGGCGAGAAGCTCGGATTAATGTCGTAGCCCATCATTCCCTCCGTGAAGTTCCTCGTCTCCCGAGTCTCTACATTATATATATATATATCAGAGTTAGTCGACAGAGCATATTCGAGGCCGATCTTCTTGCGAGAAGCATAAGCGATCAGCTTGCCGTCAGAGCTCCATGCCATATCCTCCATCCCGCTGAGAGGCTTCATCGGACATTCAAAGGGCTCGCCTTCCATAATATCCACAGCCTCCAGCAAGCTCTGTCCGTCAAAGTCAGCCACAAAAGGATGCGGAATCGCTTCCACCCATTCATCCCAATGCTTGTACATGAGGTCGTCAACAATGCGTCCGGAAGCCTTTGGCAGATCGGGGTAGATGTCCGGAGTTCGTTTGCCCGATTTAATATCCGCGTAAAAAAGAACCTTGCTTTCATCGGGCGAGAAGATAAAGCCATTAATCCCACCTGCATGCTTGCTGACCTGACGCCGATCCGAGCCATCGGCCTTCATCACCCACATCTGAGCGCTGCCATCATCCGCCTCGGCAAGAAAAGCAATAGATTGACCATTGCCGATCCAAACCGCGTTATGCTCATTTTGCGCAGAGCGAGTCAACTGCCGCTTGTTAGAGCCGTCGATACCAACCGACATGAGCTCGCGGTTCGATTTGTTATGCTCAATGCTGACGAACGATACGCCATAAAGAACCGTCGATCCGTCGGGCGATATTTTTGCATCGCCAATTCTGGCAAGACTGTATAACACCTCAGGCGTTAACCTGCTGCCGTCGCCAACCTTCAACGTTGGACGCTCTATAACAATAGGATTTGTTGCCAGCCGATTATCTTGAGTAGAGCAACTTAACATTAATGCGGATGAGATCATAATAAGCGTGAAGAAAATAATGTTTTTCATTGTGCAAAAGTTGTTAATAAAAAAGTAAAGCATACTTAAAGAATACACATGCGAAATTAAAATAAAAAATTATCTTTGCATACTAATTTTTAAGCACTAAGTAAATATGAATAGAATTTGGCTTTTAGGAATTTTGGTATGTACGGTTCTTGCATTTTATTCATGCAAACCCAAACAAAGCACATACA
>JAITHO010000135.1 GCA_031279915.1 Tannerellaceae bacterium | reverse complement strand
TTGCGATATTTTGATTCTCAAAAAACACAAACGGCGCTTGCTTGCGAGATTTAGATTCTCCAAAAACACAAAGAGCGCTGGCTCGCTATATTAGGGGAGGCCAAACTTTTAGTGAAAACATTTTAGAGGCGTTTGCCCTGCATAGAATCCGGCTGTTATTCCGCATTAGCAATTGTTTTTTATTAGCTTTGCCGCGAACATGTATACAGCGATTAAAGACGATGAACGAAATCATTCTAAATGGATTACTTAATCTTTTCGCAATTTTTGCTTCCATAGTAAAAATTGAGAAGAAGGAGGCCGAGGAGGCCGTCCGCTCCTATCTTTATAGCCATTTCGGCGTTCGCTCTCACAAAGAATACATTGAATTGTACAACGAGCTCCGCAGTCTTTACGACGATTCGCTTTATGCAATCAACAAAGAGCACGTTGTTAACAATATTTGCAAGCAGATGAAGGCGAAGCTAACGCACGAGGAGCAGCTCCTGCAGTTAGTTAGATTCCTGGAATTTGCTTACAACAATAGCGGCGAATTTGAAAGCCATCTCGGAATGTTCCGTAATATATCTGAGATTTTTCAGGTATCCGATGATATATTCACCGACGCTATCGCCTTCGTTTCAGGAAAAAACTCGCCCTCGATTTTAACAATTAGCGGTGATGAAACTCACGAATCTACTTGCTTCATCCGCCGTGAAGGAATGGAAGGATGTATACTGGTGTGGTATATAAGTCGATTCGATCGATACCTGTTTGCGTATCGCGGGAGCGGCATCGTTTATATGAACGACCTTCCCGTTTCGCCCGGCATCTTTTACAGTTGGCAGCATAGCAGTGTTGTGAAAGGGCCAAGGTTCTTGCCTATATACTTTAGTAATGTACAGGCGGTATTCAACCAAGACAGGCGCAACGAGTCGGTTCGGCTCTCGGGGCGCGACATTGAATTTAGCTTTCCGGGAGCCGGCGCGCCTGGAATCCATAACTTTTCGTTCGACCTGGAGTCGGGGCAGCTCGTTGCAATAATGGGCGGAAGCGGGGTCGGAAAGTCTACCCTGCTATCGCTGCTGAACGGCAGTCTGAGCCCGGCCGGCGGTTCGATAACGGTCAACGGACAGTCGATTGCGTCTGTCGAAGCCCAGCGCCTGATAGGCTTTGTTCCGCAAGACGATCTGCTGGTGGAGGAGCTTACGGTTTACAAAAACCTTTGGTATACGGCACGATTCTGCTTCGACGGACTGTCGCGGAAAGAGATCGCAGGCATTGTCGACCGAACGCTGGCCGAGCTTGAGCTGTCGGATATCGCCCATCTCCAGGTTGGATCGCCCATCAGCAAAACCATTAGCGGCGGACAGCGCAAGCGACTAAACATTGCCCTGGAGCTAATCCGAGAGCCGTCGATACTCTTCCTCGACGAACCTACGTCGGGACTTTCGTCAACAGATTCCGAAAAATTGATGATGCTCCTGAAGGAACAAACGCATAAAGGGCGACTGATAATTGTAAACATTCACCAGCCTTCATCCGAGATCTACAAGATGTTCGACCGCCTTTGGCTACTCGATAAGGGCGGATACCCCATCTACGACGGCAACCCCATCGAGGCCGTCACCTGGTTCAAACAAGCCGCCCGGTACACAGACCAGAACATAAGCGTATGCGAAGCCTGCGGCAACGTTAATCCGGAGCTTATCCTTAATATTATAGATTCGAAGGTGATTGACGATTCCGGCAAGCAAACCAACATTCGCATGTACTCGCCAGCCGAGTGGCACGAGAAATATGTAGCCGCCCGACCCGCTTTTGATGAGATCCATAGCGAGCCGCTCCCGACCAACCGGCAGAAACGTCCCTCGCCCCTGAAGCAATTCCTCATCTTCGCATCCAGGAACATCCAAACCAAACTTACGAACACTCAATTCATACTGATAGCCCTGCTCGAAGCTCCGCTGCTCGCTCTGATCGTAGCCTGGCTAACCAAGTTCGGCGAAGATGGAGCTTATACGCTTTACGGAAACAAGCACTTCCTGTCGTACATTTTCATGTCGGTAATCGTAGTCACATTCATAGGAATGAGCATTAGCGCCGAGGAAATTATTCGCGATCGCACGATCCTGAAGCGCGAGCGATTCCTGCGTCTTAGTCGCCGAAGCTATTTGGCCTCGAAGATGGCCTGCCTGCTGGCTCTGTCGGGACTGCAAACGCTGATGTTCGTGTGCGTAGGCAACGGAATAATCGAGGTCGGAAGCGATATGTTCCTGCGCTGGTGGGCAGCCCTTTGGATTACGACCTTCCTTGCAAACCTGACGGGCCTGTGGCTATCGCAAACGCTAAATTCGGTGGTGTCAATATACATAAGCATTCCGCTATTGCTCATTCCACAAATACTTTTGTGCGGACTTGTTATTCCTTTTGAAGACTTGAAAACAGGGAAGCAGAGCAACAATCTGGTGCCCCTCATCGCCGAGATCATTCCCTCGCGCTGGGCCTTCGAAGCCCTCACCGTAGAGCAGTTTAGCGGCAATGCATATAATCGCATCTTCTTCGCTCCGGATAAAGAAAAGTTCCTCGCCCAATACTATAAGGATGTACATATTCCCCAGCTCCGCTCCCTCATAACAGCCAACGACCCTAGCAGCGCATCAGCGAAAATAGTAGAAGCCGAATTGCCGTTGATTGCCCGAGCAGCACGCATTGATCCTCCAAGCAAGGCAACAAGCCGAACAATTTTCTTGGACAAAGCCGACTCGGCGCTGCGCATTCGGTCGCACAACTACGTTTCATTCCTCAACAAAATCCGCAGCCAGATCGTCGATTCCATAAGCCCCCTCCAATTCGCCCACCTTATGCACACATCGCACAACGAAGCCCTCGAAGCCCTACTGACCGGACGCGACGATCGCCTCTTCCGGCAAACCAACTCCCGCCTCTATCCCTGCATCGCCCCCGTTTACTTTGAGCCCGAAAACCAATACGGACGCGCTCCCTTTTACAGCCATGCAAAACGCCTGGGCAGCCGCACGTACGATACCTTCGGATTCAATCTGGCGGTTCTATCTTTTTTTGCAATACTCGCAATAATAATTATCTTCGCAGAGCTTCCGGAAAGGTATCTCCGACAACAAAATAATCACTAATAAAAAACCAATAAAACAATTTAAAGAGACGAATTTTATGAAAAAGAGTTATGTAATCATTCTAACAGCAGCAATTTCATTAGGCTTAGCCTCATGCGGCGGCAAAAAAGCAAGCGATGCCGCACAAGACGCAGCCGCCGCCAACGCAGGAATCATCTCCAAAAGCGTGTTGACCGAAGAAATCAAGCAGGAAACAATTTCGCTGCTGACCGACCTCCCAGCCTCAGATATTCCGCAACGGATCGCCGCCGGAGAAATAGAAATCGCTGTCGGCAATCTTTCATACATGCTCGCGCCCTCAAAAGCAGCCGAACTTACGACCGCCTCGCAAAAAGCTCGAGCCCTGGGCGTTTACATTGCCGACTACAACGTTCTGAGAGTGTTACAACAGCCGCTAACAACAATAGAAGGCGTCTTGGCCAAACTCACCTCCGACCTCGACATCACTTTCATACTGAATACCCTTAAGGCAACTCCGATGCCAGCCAACAAAGAAGAAATCCGCGGAATGCTGAGAGCCCAAGAAGAAGCCGTCATCAACGCCCTCGCTGCAAACGACAAGATCAACGTGGCCGTCGAACTGCTTGGAGGCATGGCCGTTGAGAACGCATATCTCTATGCTAATCCCACGCTAGTTGTGAAAGGAGACATAACTTATGTGGAAACCTTATCGAATAATATGTTGAAACGATTCGGAATATTAGGCGAGATCGTCGACGACCTATCAGCCTATTATCCGGAATTGAAAACCCTGAGCGAAACCCTCACGCCGCTGCCCGACAAGCTAACGTCAGTCGACGCAGCTCGCAAAGCAAATGCCGAAATTATAGGAATCAGAGATCAATTGCTGAAGTAAAACATCTATCAATTAGATATGTGATTGATTAGGTTAAGTTGTGTATTAGATTCTCTCTCTGCCTCTGCACTATTCATTTAGAGCAGAGGCTTTTTTTTCGGTGTGCCGTGCTATGCCATGCTCGGCGCACCGAAAAAAAAGGCTGTCTCTTCAACAGAGACAGCCTTTCTAAATAATCGAATTCTAAAAATCATGTGACGCTTTTTTAATCTAATAAAGGTTTCGTTCAAACGGTTAAATGTAGAAATACATGCCTACTAATATGAGAATAGCGTACCAAAGTCTTAGCGCGTGCCAGGATTAATCTACTGCTGTTAATATCAAGATGATATGAAAGTAGATTCCAGCCTCGCGCACTCTTTGCTGTGGGGAATAATTCTACATTGGGGAGGATTCTCTATGCAACTTTACACGCTCGACAACAGCAAGGATGCCTTGGATGCACTGTTCAACAGTGTCTTGCCAGGGTTTTGCGGGCATGTGCGGATTTTGTTCGAGGATCGTTAGAAGGCCGACGAGTTCGTTCGCTTTTATCATGGCAAGCGTTGGAAGAAGTTTGTGAGCAGTTCGTGCGGCGAGCATGCGATCTTTTGATTTTAAGGCTTTGCGGAGCGCATCGACATTTTTTACTGTCTCTTCGGCAAACATCTTCAATATGCTTTTTACTTCTTCCTCATTGCTTGCGTAGGAGGTTAGGGATTGCAAGTCGATCGCTTGTTCGGTTTCGGCATCGACCTGCATCGACGGAAAAAGTTCGTGGAGCAGCATCAGCAGAGGTTCGATCCTAAGCGGCTTGCTAAAGAATCCGGCAAATCCTTCTCGCACAAACTCGTCGCGCCCTACGGTATTCCCCGATGAAAGGGCCACGACTTTGATGTTTTTCGCTCCCGGAATCTCCGATGAACGGATTTTTGCAAGAAGGGCATGCCCATCGATGCCAGGCATTTGGATATCGGTAAGTATTACGTCGAACGATGCCAGGCTGAGCAGATTGATAGCCTTGTAGGGGTCGGAACAGGCGATCACATTGATATGATTATGCTTCAGGAGCGATTCGGAATGCTTGAGTTGAATAGCATCGTCGTCAATCACCAGACAATTAAGGTTGCGGCCTTTAAGATTGGATGCTATGGCCTTTTGCGATTCGGAGTTCGCTGGCTCTAAGGGAATTTTCACCGTGAAATTGCATCCTTCGCCCTGCTCGCTTTCCAGAAGAATTTCGCCGTTCATCAGCTTCACCAAACGTGTGGCTATCGACAGGCCAAGGCCAAAGCCTTCTGTTGATTCGCTCCCTTTGAGACGGGCAAATTCGTGGTATATTTTCTCTTGCTCGGCCTTTGCAATTCCTGGGCCTTCGTCGATAACTGATACGATCAGCATGATACGACCCGCTTCAGCAGTGGGTTCTATGGCTGCGCGTAGATCGACTTTTCCGCAGAGCGTGAACTTTATTGCGTTCGACATCAGATTGCCTATTGCCTGGCTGATTCGCATGTGGTCGCCGATGAAGAATCGGGCGTCGGTTATGCTGTCAATATCGAGCTTAAGATTCAGTCCTTTGGCATCGCTAAGCGGCTTGAATCTCGCGTAAATTTCCTCCATCAGGATAGGGATTGCAAATGGCTGGAGCTGGATTTCCATTTTCCCCGATTCGAGGCGATGGAAATCGAGCAAATCGTTGACAAGCAAAAGAGTGTGCCTTGCCGCCACGGCCATGTTTTCTATACATTCCTCTTGTTCGACGCTCAAAACGTTCCGGCGCAGCAGCTCCACCGAACTGAGAATCGACGAAAGCGGCGCACGGATGTCATGACTGATCATCAACATGAGTTTCTCGCGGCTGAGCAACAGATTTTCAGTTTGTTGCCTCGCCATTTCAAGCCGCCGGCGCAATTCGCGGGCTTTACCGATCTCTCTGAGAATTATGAATAGAAAAACCAGTATTATCAGGAGGGCGATTCCGGCAATTATGCCAAGTTCTCTCATGCTTCTGTTAACAAATACGCGCAAATCGGCTTCAAGCGTCGACGCCTCTTGAGTTTCCTCGTATTTAATATCGCCAAGCAAAATGTTGATTCGAGCGGTAATCATCTGATTATTGCGAAGCAATTCTTGGGCCTCGCGCATCAATTTGAGGTTCGCCTTTTCTTTTCGTACAATAATGGTTCTCTGGAGATTAATGAGAGCTTCGGCTATTGCCAAATTCGGATCGTACTCCGTAAGCAAGGAGTCAACCTGCTGCGTGCTCGTGGTATTGGTGCGCATCGCGGTGTCGACTTTTACAGGAACAAAGGCCTCGGCCAAGCGTTTGAAAAAGCCCTTTGAAGCGCGTTGCACGATGAAAGTATCGGTTGTTTGGCGCTCGTTTGTGATCTGTACTTCGGGAATCTTGATGGTTTTACGTTTTTCGTTCATCTCTTCCTCGAAAGATATTGCCAAAAGTTTCTCGCGTTCCAAAACACTGTTGATCAGTCTGTAAGTGTTCTCCCGTTTTTGTTTCAGAAGCGATTCTATTTCGTCAATTCTGCCGCGCGAGGCTGTATCGGCCATGAGGATGCGCAGGTCGCTCAATTGCTCTGTCACCTCGCCGAACACTTTGTTGTACGCAGTTGTTAGCTCGCCGACATCGCCCAAGGCTACGGCAGAAAGCGTTTGAGCCTCTGACTCATAAAGCATTAAAATCATGCTCGAAACCATCTTGGCTTTCGCCAGCGGTTCGTGCGATCGGCTTTCCTCGTGAGGCATACGCCACAATAAGCCCGCAACATAGCCCATTGTGACGGCAATAATGGTAATAATAGCTGCATATCCGGCCACTACCCATCTTTTGACATGTTCTTTATTTGTTGTCTGAATCATATTTATGTGTTGGGACGCATCATTATTTCATGATATTTATTTAAGTGTTGTGGAAACTTCAAATAGCATATTGGGCAAATGTATTTATTTTTCAGAAGAGAGCAAATAAAGCTTGAGCGCTGCCAGAGTCAAACCTAAAAATTCATAAGGAGGCGGAAGGCGCTGAGCGTGATGGGCTAAATCATTGTCGGCAAAGCCTGTACGGCAAAGCGAAAGTTGCTTGCACAAGCTCAAAATGCCTGATTTTTTTTTGCCATGCGCCAATATGAAATTTATTTCTTCAAAAATAATTTGCTGAATCTCGATGAAAAACGTTTTTTTCGTCTAAAATCTGCTGGATGCCGATCACAAATGTTTTTTCCTTCAAAAATTTTGCTGGGCGGAAAACACACTTGTTTTTTTTCTAAAATCAATTGCTGGACGGAAAAATCAAACGTTTTTTCCTTCCAGCATTTGCAGGGCCGAAATAAC
>JAITHO010000131.1 GCA_031279915.1 Tannerellaceae bacterium | reverse complement strand
GTTCGGCTCGTTCTGATTTGTAAGCAACCTGGCATGAAATAGCTGGAGAAATATAGCGCAGCGATTGCAAATTGGCGCGATCGGGGGAGTTCCCCCCAGGGGGGATTGGTGCGACGGATCAGGGAGACGAATCCCCCCGGGGGGGATTGGTGCGACGGATCTGGGAGACGTTTCCCCCCTGGGGGGATTGGTGCGCCGGATCTGGGAGACGTTTCCCCCCTGGGGGGAAATTCTGCCCGTCGCATAGTACAATGCAAAAAATAACCTTCCGGAATTTGTCCACAAGGCTGAATTATTAATTAGGAGAGGAGAATCGACATATTGGCGATGCGCAAACGGTAAAGCCCCCTGCCGAATGGCCGGCAGCGATGCGCTATAAAAATATGTATGATATGACACCGTTTGAGCTTTCATGTCCGTATGATTTTTGAACGTTGGCAAAGATATATATTTTTTGGGATTTCCAACTTTTTGGATAGTTTTTTTCGGATGCACATAAGATTTGCTCCCCAAATCCCGTCTTACTTGTCAATATGGCAAAGCAAGCGCCTCATATTACAGATTTCGATTTAATCGTAAAGGAGTTCCACGGCATGGTATTCCGAACGGTATTGGGATTTTTGCATGTTCGGGAAGATGCCGAAGATATAACTCAGGAAGTATTCGTCAAGGCCTACCGGAATATCGAAAAATTCAGGGGAGATTCAAGCCTGTCAACATGGATATACGCCGTATCGGAAACGGATATAATAACGCCAACAAAGGCGCTTACTATATGGTAGCTGATCGCGAAACCGGCAACTGAGAAACACAAACAAAGGGCAAAATGCTTTTGCAATCACAAAGCCACATCTCTTGACGGCCTGCGGAGATGTGGCTTTTTGCTCTAATAATATCTCCGTCCTTTACATTATTATATCAATGCTATGCAGGCGATGATGGCTATGCACAGGAAGGCGAAGGCGGCCCAGGCGGCAAGTATGCGCTGATTATCGTCGAGGCGGGACAGGAAGGACGGCAGATGCAAGCGCAAGCGGATGGCTTTGGAGCTGGAGCTTTTGTCGGCAAGATTGTCGGTGGCAATAGACTTTACTTCGGCGGCGGAGGGTCGATCCCATGCGTCTTTTGAGAGGCATCGCTCGATGAGTTTCTTTAAGCCCGCCGAGAAGTCGCCTTCGAGGGGGAGGAGCTTGGCGCCTTTGTGCAGACGTATGCCGCCCTTCTGCCCGAAAGGGCTTGAACCGCTTATGAGCTCATATACTGTTGCTCCGAGAGAAAATACGTCGCTGGCCTTTACGGGGGTTGATCCGCGCACGAAGCGTTCGGGGCTCATGTAGGCCGGCGTTCCCAACTGCTTTCTGGAGGCGCCTGAGGCCGATGGGCCTATCTTTTGACAAATACCGAAGTCGGCAAGGAGATATTTGCCGTCGGAGCCTGCGAGGATATTGCCCGGTTTGACGTCGCAATGCACAAGGGGAGGGCTCTGGTTGTGCAGATAGTCGAGGGCGGAGGCTATGTCGCGCAGCATCTTCCAGGCCTCTTGCTCGCTGAGTTTGCCCGCAAGGCGTCCGGCCGATCGCCCTTCGCAATACGGCAGTATCAGGCATGGAACGTCGTGATATACTTCGAAGAAAACGGGGAGGAGGAGATGCTCGTGCCGGAGGTTGAAGGTCAGGGCATACTCGGAGGCAAAGGCCTTGGCGGGATTCATCTCCAGCTCGCCGGAGGTTCCAACACCAGCTTTGATGGCCATTGCCAGGCCCGTCTGCATGTCGTGAGCAAGCCATACTTCCGAAAAACCTCCTTTGCCGAGGATATGCTTGAGCCGATATCGCCCGCCAAAGACAGTATCTCCTTTCAGTTTCATCCCGAGGCGGATATTACTTCTGCTGCGGCAGAGGAACGACCCGGCGCTGTCCGTCGGCATGCGACACGACAAGCATCCCCACCGCAACGGGCTTGCCTGCATTGTTGAGGGCAAAGACGGGCGATCCGGAGCCTACTTGCAGAAATCCGTCGCCGCCCGAGGCCAGAGCATCGTCGGGGCTTAGACCGATTTGCGATGGGAATCCGTAAGCCTCCAGCCTAAGGTCTTTGTCGAGGGCCGCTGAGGGGCCGAAGGATAATCCGCCGTTGGCTTTCATTTGCAGATATGCTATGTCTTTTTCGGGTGATGCTGATGCGAAACTTTGCTTCATCGCTATATCGAATGCGTCGGTCGATTTATCGACAATGAAGAGAGAGCCGGTAAATGTAAAGCTATTGCCAGAGGGCGAGGTGGCGGTGAAGTAGGCAATAACTCTCCCCCCTTTCTCCGTCAATGCATTGAGCGCGGAGAGCTCCTTATACTCCCTGAACTTCCATCGCTCCACGAGCGATCGTGCCGTGACGAATCGTCCGTCGTCGAGCATAAAGCCTGTGCCCGCCCAGCTCGTCTTAGTCGTATTAAATACGCTGAACTCGTTCTTAGCTCCAAACATCTCTATTTTGTCGAGACGTATATAATATATGTAAGGGAAACAGGGGGCGAAGGGCGAGGGGGCGGCCTGCTTTCCTGCCGTTTCTTCGGCTACGTCGGTTTTGGGTGCGGCAGGCTTTGGGGGAATATTGCGGGGGGATGGAGCGGCGCGCAATCTTTGGCTCTGCGGAGAGGGAGCGCTGCGTCGCATGAGGCCGAGATCGTTGGTGAGGCGATTTTCCGACTCTGCTATCCGCGAGCGCAAGTCGCGCATATCATTTCTGAGCCACTTGGAGAGGGCTTCGTCGGAGATATGGATAAGCCGTGCGAGCTCGTCTTGCTGGCGTCTGACTTCGTCGAGACCTGTACGCACCTCATTGAGCTCGCTGCTGATGCTCTGGAGGCTCTGCCTAACGTTAGCCGCTTCGCCGCGAGCTTCATCCATATAGCTCTCCGACCGATTCTGGTCGGCCACGGCCCATATCGCAAATGCAGCAATGAGCGCTATCAGAGCGCCGGCCAGAATCAACGATATCCGTCGGAAGGGCGCTGCTAATTGCCGCTCATGCACGTTGATAGGCTCCTGCTCGAGCTTCGATTCGCGGATGGGAGGCACTACGATCGGCTCTTCTTGCGGCGGCAGGATGAAGGCCATGCGAGGGCCGTCGACCGACAGCTGGATCTCGTCTCCATGCTGCAAGTACCATTGCTTGCTTACGCTATGACCGTTTGCCAAGGTTGGCTTGATGCGGGAGATGCGGATCAGCTTCCAGTTGTCGGCTTCCCGAACGATGGCTGCATGACGCCGACTGACTGAGGCTAGCGTATCCTCGAAACGGATGTCGCATCGCGGATCGCTCCCTATCTCTATCTGATGAAGCCTTACCGCTTCGCGCTCGCCAACGTTATGGTACTCTGATGCAGTGCGGTGCTCGATGAAGTAAAAAGGAGGATGGCTGTTGGCGATAGTGTTGTGATGTGTATTTAGCTGATTCATTTTGGTGATTTATGATTGGATTTACGGCCTTTGCACGTCGTCTTCAACTTGCAGCATCGTTGTACCGATCTTGATTATACTGCCGGCTCGGATCTCTATTCCATGAGGGCTGATGCGCTTTGCATCCACAAAGGTGCCGTTGGTTGAAGGCTTCCAGATGCCTTTACGCTCTCCTTCGGGGATGACTAACTGACCGTCGCGGATTCTCCAACGAGAGTGATCTTCGTTTGTCTCTATCGTGCAATGCATCCGCGAAATATATGCCGAATCCAGCTCCCGCAGATGAACCATATTGTTCGACCCGCGACCGATGCTTATCACCCGCGATGAGCGAAGCATCTTGTTCAGCTGATAAACCCTGCCGAGCTCGTACCCAACTATCACTCGCAAAGCCATCGGAGTAACCACAATAGGCGGCAAACTGGGAGCGAAAACAATGTCCTCAACAGTTGGAGCCGTTCGCTCAACCCTATCGCCTGCGGATGCAGAATCCTCTGCCTCAGGAGGCAACAACGGAAGAACATCGGCCGCCGAATGGAACCTAAATATGTAATCCGGATTCAGGCATCCTTCCAGAATCCTGAGCCATTGCCCACCCTGATCCATGCCACGCAAGGCAGCCCTGTCCCATTCGCCATCCAGGCATCTGCCGCGATAGGCGCTCAAGTCGTTAGCATCATCAGGAAGCCCAAAAGGATACTGACGCGTAAGCAAATAATAAAGCAGAACCCCGAATGCAAACATGTCTGAAGCCGGAAAAGCCGTATTACCCACATACTTCGGCCCTATTACTTCAGGAGCAAGATACGCGCACGCCTCCCGCCTTCGGATAGGTCGCGCATCGCTCAAACTAAGGTCGAAATCAGCAAGAAATGCGCTTCCATCGCTCCTGATCATCACGTTCAAAAGATTCAGATAACGGTGCGCCTTACCCTTGCCATGCAGCTCGCTCAAAGCGCAAAGCACAGAGCTAATAACGAGCCTAAGGTTCGGAACAGAACCCCCATCCATATACTCGCGCAGATTACCCAGCTCTCCATATTCGGTGACAATAAAGGGATTGCCACATTCGTTACCACAATCCAAAAGACGCGTAAGGAACAAACAAGAACTCTGCCCCGTTTCGTATTCTATATTAAACCTATTAATCCAATCCCGATGCTGAAGCGGCGATACCTCCCAAAGCTTCAGAATTTTAAGCGCACATATCGTACCATCCAAATGCCGCACGCGAAAAACTTTCCACACCGCACTCTCGCCCAGAACCTGCTCTATGCAGTATTGCCCGCCACCTATTGTCTGGCCAGGGCCATAATCACACTTTTGTACAATAAAATTTTGAAACATAGACTTTACAAATATTCCGTACCTACTCTATTAACCAAACTCAAAGCGCTGATTGCCTAGCGCAATAATATCGCCCGCCTTAAGCTCCGTCCTTGCCGCCGCGCGAACAAAGGTAGTGCAATCCTCGCTCCTGTCTTGAATAAACCATTTACCATTTTCGCACTCCAGCAAGGCATGCGCCTGCTCGCTGAGCGATATGTCGACAGGATCAATGCTATCGCGATTCAACACTATACGCGAACCAACCAGACTAATTATTTGCAACTTACGACCATCGTATGCCCCAAGCCGCCTAATACGGCACGAAGGCTGCGCGCCATTAATTTCAGTCCAAATCGGCAACGGAGGCGGCTCGCTACCCTCGCTTACCCGCAACTGTGCGCCACAAAACGGGCATGATATCGCATCCGGAAGCAAAGGATAATTACACTCTATGCATACTTTTTCAAACATATCTTCCAACAAATCCATGGCCGGCTGAGAAAAATCTTCCCAGCTTTGCTCGCCCCGACCAGCAGGCGGCACAACAGATTGCAAAAGCGAATTACATTTTTTACACTTCAACCGACGCTCCTTATTGTCCCAACCGCAATGACTGCATCTCATTATGTTCA
The DNA here is from genome assembly GCA_031279915.1 of Tannerellaceae bacterium. GTDB lineage: Bacteria > Bacteroidota > Bacteroidia > Bacteroidales > Tannerellaceae > DFXE01. Next base: position 516 of record JAITHO010000131.1, on the reverse strand, counting down.
TATCGTTTATACTGTTATAAGTGAATCGCAAAGATAGGATTATAATCCTAAATATCCCTTGCTAAAAAGATTTTTTTGTTGGTTTATACAAATAGCAATGTCGAGTAACATCCCCCTCCCAACCCATCCACCTCAACATTTCCCCTATCCAAAATCCCCGCAACTATGCCCCGAAAAAATTCCGCCAAACCAACAAATCCCCCATCCATCCCCAACAAAAACAAACCAAGCAACCAACCAAACCTTTTCTCCCACCGACCCCTCCATACGCGCATAAGCCCACAAATCCATCCGCCTAAGCGCCTAAAGTTATTTGCCTAAGCATCTAAAGTTATTTGCCTAAGCAGCCAAATAAAGGCGGACGTACTGCCGCATAAATTCGCCTAAGTGCGCAAATTTATCCGCATAACTTGCCACATAGTTCCGCATAAGCCATCGCGCAAGCGTGCAAAGCTTGGCATCTCTCGCAGCCTCAGTCCTCGCCATTTTTTTAACACTTTGGGGGAGATGCACCAC
>JAITHO010000130.1 GCA_031279915.1 Tannerellaceae bacterium | reverse complement strand
CGATTAAGTCCGTAACCCGGAATGGCCGACTTAGTTCCAACGCCCGATGCAAACGAAGCCGTATTCGATCCCGGATGGCATCCGAGAATGAAGTTCAGCGCATCGTAAACCATCTCCGGCCCAAAAAGGTCGGGATAGGCATTATGCAAGAAGTAGTATTCGTAACCGATGCGCTGAATATCCCATCCTGCTCCCCAGATGTGCGGGCGATAGGGTATGCCGTAAGGCGTTTCGCCGCTTTGCTTCTCAAGGGTCTCTTTGTATTTGACGAGCGCCGCGCGGAAGCTCTTGCTGAAAGCGGCATCCTTCATCGCCTTCTCAGCGCGAGCCATGAACCATCCGCAGCGAGCTACGTTACCGGCAATGAATGCAGATTCGGAAAGGATGTAATCCTTATAAGCCTTGCTGCCGGTGGTAAGGAAGAGCTCGGCGGCGGCATGGATCTTAGCTGATTTGGCCCAGCCATCGCCTGGAGTTGTGTTGTAGATAGCCGTTGCGGCGGCAAGCGATTGAGCGGCCAGTTGGTCGTTGAATCCTTTCAAGGCGCGGGAGGCGGCGGCGAGCTCGGCTGCGGTAGTAAGCTCGCGGTTGGGATTGTTCTCGGTAAAGACCCATCGGTCGTCTTCATTACCGATGATACCGTCGGTCATCGCTCCTGCGTCGCCGAGGAGTACGTACTGTCGGAGATCGTTGCAGATGATTCCGCGATAAAGCCGTCCGAGACTGTTCCATGCGCCTACAACCGAGAGGGCTCCGTGCTCAATCTGCTGGAGGATGTCGTTCCGTCCGTCGGGCTGATGAATCTCGACCACCTTCTTCTCCTGGTCAATGCTGGTCGCATCGTAGTTTACTCCGAAAGCTTCGTAGGCAAGGGTGAGGATATAAGTCTCGCCGGCTTGCGATTCAACTCGGAGATCGAAGTCGCCCGCATCATGCCATCCGCCAACGTTCAGCCCCGGAACCTTATCGCCGGGATTGTACTTGGTGAGCGTCGACGGACCCTGAACATAGCCGTCGATGTGATTGCAATCCGTTGGAGCCATCAGCGCATCATCCTCATGGCAGAGGTCATGCCATACGCGATACTTCTCGTTAACCCTAACATGGCACATCTGCACCGGAAGGAAATACTCAAGCGCCGGCTGCCATACTCCACGATCGTACACATCGCGCGAGATGCGGAACAGCGAGGATGCTGAATCTCCGTAGCGCACGCGATACAATCCCTCGGCCCCAACGCCGCTGAAGTCGAACTTGATGTAATTGTAGCGCAGAAACTGTCCCCACTCCTTGCCGGCGTCGGCAAAGACTTCCGTCTCGCCGTTCTCCGTAATCCGGTAGAGCGACGGAATAGCGCGGCTGCTCTCGCGTCTGTCGAGCTCAATGATAGCCACCTTCGGCTGATGCGGATGATAGCCCACCTGCGAGGTTTGGATTACCGGAGGATACTTCCACTCTGATACGACGCTGGGCGTGATTGTCCATTTGAGAGCTCCGGAGCTGACTCCCGTAGCGATGTCGCTGCGCAGAACGAACCAGCCGTTGTTGTGGTTCATCCGTCCGTCGAAGAGCTTCAGATCCGTAGTTTGCGATTCGATGATGATGCGGTTAAGCTGATCGTCGGGGCAGAGCACAAAGCGTTTGCCAACGGCATAAGGCTCGGCAATGATATCGTCGGCCAGGATGGGGTTATAGCCGCGATGGTATCCGCTCAGATGCTCCTTGTTCGTCTTGGGCGATGGAGTAAAGTTGCCGGCCAGAGGATAGTTCTCAGCAAGCGTCAGAGTCGGGCCATTGGGTTGGCGAGGGAATATCCCGCTGGCCTTGTCCATGATCCAGGGCTTGCCGAACAGCGCGCCGGGAAAGAGCTCAAGATTGAAGCCTATCTTGCCGGCCAGCGACTGAGGTATCGGACGATCAAGATCGACCGTTACAACAATCGCTCCTCCTTCACCCCTAACCCTGACCGTATAATTGAACACAAAGTCGGGATAGATCATCGGATTGAATCCGGCCAGATGACGCGAAGTATCGGGGAAGCTCAGCGAGGCGGTGATGCTATTGCCCGCAGCATCCAGCGTGCGCGATCGCTGCTTGGGAACGGGCTGCCATTGTCCGGGAGTTTGCTCAAAGCGGATGTCGCCGTTGGTTGCAAGGCGATTGCCGTGCATGATGATGCTTACTCCGCTCTGATGGCCTTCGGGATAGATATCGTCGAAGGCCATAACGTCGACGCCTTGATTACGGAAGTAACCGGCTTTCTCGTCGAGCTTAAACTCCTGGGCGCTTAAGCCAAGGATGCTCGACATTAGGATAATTAATGATAATAGCTTCTTCATGAATATGATTTTAATGATTACAAATTACAGGGGCCAATGAACTACATATATATAATGTATAGGAGATTCGGCCTATACGCGGCTGCCTCTACCGGCGCCTGTCCTCAAAAGGCGAACTCTTCGGTCTCGATCTGCTCGGATTCCTCTTCCTCAAGCGGATCTATGCGCTGGTGACTTGCATTGGCCACAACCACGATCGCCCGCAATGGACGCACGGGGCATATCGACTCGCATCCGCCGCAGCCGATGCACAGCTCGGGCTCCACCTGCGGAATGGTCAGCGTGCCGGTGTAAGGAACCATGTGGACGGCTGTTGTCGGACAATGCTCGGCGCAGGCTCCGCAATCGGTTCCGTTAGTGTGCACCACGCAGCGGTTCTTGTTGAAGGTTGCGATGCCAACTTGCGTTGTGTGCTTATCCTCCACCGATGCCAGACTGATCGCTCCCGACGGACATACCTCGCTACATACCATACAGTCGTAATTGCAATAACTACTCACAAAGGCGCAATGCGGACGCAAAAGATAATCGATCCCAAACTCGAAGCCTGCCGGACGGAGCACCTGCGTCGGACATTGCACCACACATATATGGCATCCCGTACACTTATCCCTGAACTGTTTCAAGCTAAGGGAGCCGGGAGGAGTTACAGGCCCAAGATTGTCGTAGTCTATATTATCCAAGGTCGGATCGGCATTGACAACCGTTTCTGCGTGCTGTGCAAGAGCGCTAATTATTGGAAGCGACGCCGCTACCGTTACGCCTGTGCTGATGAACTGCCTCCGAGAGCTATCGGCTGCCGGAGCCTCTGCCTCCACGCTGTCGGCCCTTCCCTTACGTTTGCCGAACGCCGGAGCGAAGCGGTACTTCAAGCCATGCTTGGGGCAGGAGGAGGTGCAGTTAAAGCAGGTCACGCAGCGGGATGCATCTACCGTCATAGCCTTGCTGTCGACCGCCTCGGCCTTGCACGTTCGCTCGCAGCTTCCGCAGCTGTTGCACTTTGCGGGGTCGAAGGTGATGCGGAGGAGGGAGAACTTCGACAGCAGGCTCAGCACGGCTCCTACGGGGCAGATCGTGTTGCAGAATAGCCGTCCGCGCCATATCGTCAGTACAACGAACAGAAGCAGAGCGGTTGCTCCGCCAATGATGCCGGCCGTTGTTGCCGTCTTGACCGTCACTTGATAGAGGGTATAGTTGTCCATGGATTCCAGAGCCTGCGCTGCGCCGTTGTTGGCCCACATAACCAGCGGACGGAACAGGTTGGCCGCTATCCTTCCGAAGTTGCTGTACGGATCAAGCAGCGCAAGCAGAGTTGTGAAGCCAAGCCCAAGAGCAATCACCGTTGCTCCGGCTATCGTATACCTTAATATATTGTAGGGCGGATGATACTTGAAGCGCATCGCCCCTTTCCGCTTCTTCTTCCCAATACAGTACAGCCGATTGATGATGTCTTGCAACACGCCCGCCGGACATATTATCGAGCAATAAAGCCGACCGCCCACAACAGCCAGCAGAATATGGAACAATATCACCCAAAGAACCGGCTTCAGTACGGCAGGAACTATCTGAAACTGCATCCCGCGAGGTTCGGGAATGTTACCGCTGAAGTCAACGAAATAAAGGAGAAGGGGAGCGAAAAAGAGGATTGCGAGCAGCGCCCGCAATCCTTTCAGAACATTGATATGAGATTTGCCCATTGTCGCATCAGCTTTTAGTCTAATGCGCTAGCGCCTTCGTTTAGCTTGATGCGCTGTATGTTCAGCTTCGACAGATCTGTGGAGCCAAGCTTTAGCGACTGGCCGTGGCCGATATGTCCAACGGCGGCCATCTCCAGCTTCTGAGGAGCAAATTGATTGAAGACTGCCAGGGCGGCTGCGTCGAGGGCTACGATGTTGCGCGAGGCCAGCAGTTGCTTGGGCGTTTGAACGTCGGCAACGCTGCGACCTTGCGGACCGTTCTTGACCATTATGCGATAGGCATCGATAATGTTCAGAACCGGCTTCTTGTCCCAGCTGCACAGATCGGCTATGCATTGCTGAAGATCGCTCGAATGGAAAAAGCGCCTGTCGAGCACTATCCCCATATAGTTCTTCATTGCGCACGACATCTTGGCTCCGCCGTGATGCTTCAGGATCGGAACATTGATCCAGGCATCGGCTTCCAGCAAGGCTTCGTGAATCTTCACGCTCTTGAGCTTCACGCCGGCGGGGAGCGTCACTTCCTTGTAATAGCTATCGTTATTGCCGGGAAGCATCACGCCGCCTGAGGCCTTCACTGCTTCCTCAATGCCGCTCGACTTGTAGCACTTCTGCCAGTCGTCGCAGGTATTGTCGAATACTGACACCTTCGCGGCTCCGGCTGACAAGCAGAGCGTGATCAGAGCTTTGATGAGCTCAGGGTTAGTGTTCGCCGCACGTTCGGGAGCTCTGTCCCATCCGATGTTCGGCTTGATAACTATCTTTTGTCCTTTTTTGACGAACGAGCTTATGCCGCCCATCTCTTTTATTGCTGCAAGCAGCATACTTGCGGGATCGCCTCCCATTACTGCCACTAAATCGGGCGCTGCATGTATCGCTGGCAACGATGCCTCTATGCCGTTTATACTCATGCCGAAGGCTGCACCGGCTACTACACTGGTCTTAAGAAAATCACGACGTTTCATAAAATTATTGCTTATAGGTTCGAATTAATATATTACATCTGCCGCAAATATAATCCAAAAGAATAATAATCCTAATACGGGGAGCTTGGGTTGGCGTACAAAAAAAGATATCATTCTCGCCCCTAAACGGGTTGTTCTCGCTCGAAAAATAAGTCATTCCCGCGAAGGCGGGAATCACATATCTGGGCTGGGACGAATGAACTGGGTTTCTTGGAGGAATCTAATAAAAGGGGCGCGAGGCAAGTTCTTATAGTCACACCTTCGCGCG
>JAITHO010000090.1 GCA_031279915.1 Tannerellaceae bacterium | reverse complement strand
GGCAGGCGGGTTACGAACTCCGTTGCTATACCGAAGTTGGCAAGCGATACGGCTACGTTGGCCTCGCCGCCTCCGAAGGTGGCCTCCAGCAAACGAGTTTGCCCCAGCCGCAGATATGCGGGGGCTGCAAGTCGGAGCATTATCTCTCCGAATGTAACTACTTTATGTCCCATCGTTTCAGCTTAATTGTGCAAAGAAATCATTGCCCTTATTATCTACCAGGATGAAGGCTGGGAAGTTCTCCACCTCTATTTTCCATATTGCTTCCATGCCGAGCTCGGGGTATTCGAGGCATTCCACTTTGCGGATGTTCTCTTGTGCAAGTATGGCCGCGGGGCCGCCCGGACTGCCCAGATAAAAGCCGCCGTGCTTGCGACATGCCTCGGTTACGGCGGAGCTTCGGTTGCCCTTAGCTATCATCACCATGCTTCCGCCTTGGCTCTGGAACAGATCGACGTAGGAGTCCATCCGTCCGGCTGTGGTCGGTCCGAAGGATCCCGAGGGCATACCCTCCGGAGTTTTGGCCGGGCCTGCATAGTAGATGGGGTGATCTTTGACGTATTGCGGCAATCCTTCGCCGGAGTCGATCCGCTCCTTCAGCTTGGCATGAGCTATATCCCTGCCCACTATTATCGTTCCCGTGAGCGACAAACGTGTGGATACGGGATAACGATCCAGCTCCGCAAGGATCTCAGCCATAGGCTTGCGAAGATCTATCTTCACCGCGCCGGCCTCCGTGTTGCCCATCGCTTCGGATGGAATGAAGCGCGCGGGATTGGTCTCAAGCCTTTCTATCCATATCCCCTCGCGATTGATCTTGGCCTTGATATTACGATCGGCGGAGCAGGACACGCCCATGCCAACCGGACAGGATGCTCCATGCCGCGGCAGTCGTATGACCCTGATATCGTGCGCAAAGTATTTCCCCCCAAACTGAGCTCCCAGCCCCGTGCGACAAGCCTCTTCCTGAAGCTTATTCTCCAGATCAATATCGCGGAAGGCCTGCCCGCCCTCGTTGCCAACGGTCGGAAGGTTATCGTAGTAGTGGGCCGATGCAAGCTTCACGGCCTTCAGATTAGCCTCGGCCGACGTCCCCCCAATCACAAAAGCAATATGATAAGGCGGACAGGCAGCCGTCCCCAGCGTTTTCATCTTGGATACGAGGAAAGGCAGCAGCCGATCAGGCGTCAGCAGAGCTTTAGTCTCCTGAAAAAGGTACGTCTTATTCGCCGAGCCTCCTCCCTTAGCTATGCAGAGGAAGCGATACTCCTCGCCGCGAACAGCATAGAGGTCGATCTGCGCCGGAAGGTTGCAGCCCGTGTTTATCTCGCGATACATGTCGAGCGCCACGTTTTGCGAGTATCTGAGATTATCGCTGGTATAGGTTTCGTATACACCCTTCGAGAGCGCCTCCTCGTCCGTGCCGTCCGTCATCACCGCATGGCCCTTCTTGCCCATGATGATAGCCGTTCCGGTATCTTGGCAGAAGGGCAGCACGCACTTGGCCGACACCTCCGCATTACGCAGGAAGGCCAGCGCAACAAAGCGATCGTTGTCGCTCGCTTCGGGGTCGCTCAAAATCTTGGCAACCTGCAGCTGATGATCCTTGCGGAGATAAAACGATACGTCGTGAAAGGCCGCGCGAGCCATCTCCGTCAGCCCTTCAGGAGCAACGTGCAGCACCGAACGATTCTCATAAACGCCAACGCTCACGTGCTTATCCGTCAGCAAATAATACTCCGTCGAATCCTTACCCATCGGGAAAGGCTCCTGAAATTTGAAAGGGGGCGTACCCCCCGATTTGTCTGGTTTCATAGATATGATTATAAGAACGAATGATAATTTAACCGATAAGAATTGGGGGCGAACCTATACATTATATATATGTAGTACAAAAGAAGCCCGCAGCCTAGGCCTTTAGCGACATCAAGCTCGGCCTTTCCAGGGAGACGGAGCTGCGGGCTATATATAATATGTATGTGATTCGGTCTTTCCACGATTGCACTGATTTTGTTTGCGCCCCAAAGATAACATTAATTTTCGGCCACCACTAAAGTCCTACATCTTTTGGCGAGAGATAACCGATAGCCTTCCGCGATCTCCCCCATCCTCCGATCCTCCAAGTCAACATCGTACCTCAGTTCACAAAATTTTATCCAAGCCACAACAGTGACTGTCGTTTGTCCAAAACAAACCATTTAGCACAACCATACCCCTAGGCTGGCCCCAAAACAAAATTTTGAAGCAAAGCAGTCTATAGATTGAGATAAAAAAGCCCTTTTCGAGCCCAACTCAGAGCCTAGTTGCCTCCCTGAATCCGTTTTGACGACAAAACGGCAGTATGTTTGGCTCCAAAAAAAAGATTTGGCAGAAAAAAGGCAGCTATTTGGCTCCAAAAAGTCTGGTTGAGATCAACCTAGTCCCTTAGTTGCTTCCAAACCCTTTTTCGGGACAAACTAGAGACCTAGCTGAGCCCTCCGCAAAATTCGACAGCTATGCGCTATATTACAAAACAAAAAGGGAGTCTCTCACGAGACCCCCCCAAACTATCAAAAATTTAACTATTGAAAAATTACATCATACCGCCCATGCCGCCGCCCATACCGGGATTCATTGGAGGCATAGCCGTATCTTCTTTTTTCTCGGCAATAACGCACTCGGTGGTCAAGAACATGCCGGCTATCGAAGCAGCATTTTCCAGGGCAACGCGAGCCACTTTAGCGGGGTCGATCACTCCCGTTGCGCAGAGGTTTTCGTATACGTCGGTGCGAGCATTATATCCGAAGTCGCCCTTGCCCTCTTTAACCTTCTGTACAACCACGGCGCCTTCTTTGCCGGCATTGATGACTATCTGTCGGAGAGGCTCCTCGATGGCACGCTTAACGATTTCGATTCCGGTTGTTTCGTCCTCGTTCTCTCCCTTCATGCCTTCCAGAGCGTCGATTGCGCGGATGTAAGCCACGCCGCCACCCGGAACTGTTCCTTCTTCGATCGCGGCCCGCGTAGCGCTTAGGGCATCGTTAACCCGATCTTTTTTCTCCTTCATCTCCACTTCGGAGGGTGCGCCAACGTAGAGTACGGCCACGCCACCCGATAGCTTGGCAAGGCGCTCCTGGAGCTTCTCCTTGTCGTAGTCGGAGGTCGTTACCTCAATCTGAGATTTCAGCTGACCGATGCGTGCCTGGATGTCGGCCTTGTTGCCTGCGCCGTTCACGATGGTAGTGTTATCCTTGTTGACAACCACTTTCTCTGCCGTTCCGAGCATTTCTATCGTAGCATTTTCCAGCTTGAGGCCAGTCTCTTCCGAAATAACCGTACCTCCGGTCAGGATGGCGATATCCTCGAGCATAGCCTTGCGGCGGTCGCCAAATCCGGGAGCCTTCACAGCGCATATCTTAAGCGATCCGCGCAGGCGATTAACAACGAGGGTAGTGAGAGCTTCGCTGTCAATGTCTTCGGCAATGATCAGCAGCGGACGACCGGTCTGCACCGTTTGCTCAAGTATAGGCAGGAGCTCCTTCAGTACGGAGATTTTCTTCTCATTTATAAGTATGAACGGATTGTCGAGGTTAGCTTCCATCTTCTCCGTATCAGTGGCGAAGTAGGCCGAGATGTATCCGCGGTCGAACTGCATTCCCTCAACAACGTCAACGGTCGTTTCGATTCCCTTAGCCTCTTCGACGGTGATGACCCCTTCCTTGTTGACCTTCTTCATCGCTTCGGCAATAAGCTTGCCGATGCTTTCGTCGCCATTGGAAGATATTTTAGCCACGTTCTCAATTTTTTCCATGCTGTCGCCAACGGCTTCAGCTTGCTCGGCCAGGCTTTCAACTACCTTAACGACGGCCTTGTCGATGCCGCGCTTGAGGTCCATTGGGTTGGCTCCAGCCGTTACGTTCTTGAGTCCTACGGCGATGATAGACTGTGCGAGGACGGTGGCGGTAGTAGTTCCGTCGCCGGCATTGTCGTTAGTCTTCGATGCCACTTCCTTCACAAGCTGTGCGCCCATGTTCTCGTAGGGGCTTGCCAGTTCTATTTCTTTTGCAACCGTAACTCCGTCTTTAGTTATCTGCGGAGCGCCGAATTTTTTCTCAACGATAACGTTGCGTCCCTTGGGGCCAAGTGTGATCTTCACAGCATTAGCCAATTCGTCAACACCTTTTTTCAGGAGATCGCGAGCTTCGATATTGAATTTGATTTCTTTTGCCATAGTGGTACTTTTTATTGTCAATTAATTAATAATAGCTAAAATGTCTGACTGCCGCATGATGAGCAACTTCTCGCCATCAATTTCAATTTCGGTTCCTGCATATTTGCCGTAGAGAACTACATCTCCTGCTTTCAGAACCATCTCTTCGTCTTTAGTGCCATTGCCGGCGGCAATTACTTCGCCTTTTAGCGGTTTCTCTTTAGCCGAGTCGGGGATAATAATCCCGCTAACCGTCTTTTCTTCTGCTGCAGAGGGCTGAATTAGTACCCTATCTGCTAATGGTTTGATGTTCATGATCTTTTTGCTATTTATAATTGTGATTAATATGATTTTATTTTCGACGGTTATTATGCGAATTGTATGCCAACGCCCAAATGCTGACAGCTTGTCGCCCTTTGGCAGATTTTTCGCATCTCTGATGGCAGGATTTTCATTGCATAGCTGACTTCATCGACAGTGATTCTGTTCCTCAATCGCTATGTGTAGTTCTCGGAATAAAGTTTTGGCTCAACCACCGCTCGTGTTTGTGCCGGAAAAGCCAGTTGGAACCAGGCACAGCCTGTATCTGCTCCCAAATCGCTTTTTGGGAGCCAAACACATGCCATATTGGCGCCAAATTCGTTTGCCGGAAGCAATTTCGCTGCCGTTTTGTCGCAAATTAAAGCTGACG
>JAITHO010000214.1 GCA_031279915.1 Tannerellaceae bacterium | reverse complement strand
AATAACATAATGAAATAGTTGTAATGAGTTGCGATTGTCATTTTAAACGAACCTTTTTTCTGACAATCGCGATTCGCGACTTTTATAGTTTTTTACTAGCCGGTTTTATAGATTCTTACCGCTATTGCAACGGCTTGCCTCTTTTACTTTTCGCTCATATATTTGCAGCTCTCACTGTCTAATACTTCTAATATTTGCTTGCATGAAAAATCTTATTGACGGGAGGCCGTCGCTTTTGCTTTCGCTGCTGCCTTTGGCTACGCTGGTGGCTCTGTTGTTTGTGTCGATTCGAATGTTTGGTAGTGATGCTTTGGCCGGAAGCAGTCAGATTGTGTTGCTTATCTCGACGGCTGTTTGCTCGTTCGTTGCTATGACCTGCTGCAAGACGCGCTGGAAAACTATTGAGGCGGGGATTACGGCTAACGTTACCGGCATCGCTCCGGCCATCTTTATTCTGCTGCTCATTGGCGCTCTGTCGGGGAGCTGGATGGCAAGCGGAATTGTTCCTACGCTTATTTATTATGGCATGAATCTGATTCACTCGTCGGTGTTCCTGGCTTCGAGTTGCGCTATTTGCGCGGTAGTGTCGGTCATCACCGGTAGCTCGTGGACTACGGTCGCTACCATTGGCGTCGCTCTTATGGGAATAGGGCAGGCGCATGGATATCAGTCGCCGTGGATTGCCGGAGCTATTATTTCGGGAGCTTATTTTGGCGACAAAATTTCGCCCCTTTCAGATACGACGGTGTTGGCGGCATCGGTTACGGGCACGCCTTTGTTCACGCACATCAGGTATATGCTGATCACCACAGTGCCCTCTATTACTATCGCTTTGCTGATCTTTCTTGTTGCCGGATTTTTCCATACACCGGCTTCTCAGCATACGGCCAACGAATATGCGGATGCGCTGCAGGCAACGTTCAACATCTCTCCATGGCTGCTGCTTGTTCCTATCGTTGTGGGTATTTTGATTGTACGAAAAACGCCGGCCCTCATAACATTGTTTGCCGGCGCCGCTTTGGCTGGCTTGTTTGCTCTTATCTTTCAGCCGCGCATATTGAATGAGATTGCCGGAGGGGATGCTCCAAGCGGAGCGGCGGCTTTGTTCAAGGGAGTATTTATTTCGCTATTCGGATCTACCGCTGTCGAAACCGGCAATGAAGGCCTGAACAACTTGGTCTCCACCGGCGGGATGGGAGGTATGATGAACACCATCTGGCTAATCCTTTGCGCAATGAGTTTTGGCGGAGCTATGACGGCAAGCGGTATGCTGCAGAGCATCATCTCGGCTATTATAAGGTTTATGAAAAGCACATTCGGGATGGTGGCCTCAACTGTAGCTTCGGGAATCTTTTTCAATATCGTAACTGCGGATCAATACATGTCGATACTTCTCACCGGAAATATGTTTAAGGATACTTATCTGGAGAAGGGATACGAGAACCGCCTCCTGAGCCGTACCATCGAAGATGCCGTTACCGTTACATCGCCTCTTATTCCATGGAATACCTGCGGGATGACCCAGTCGCATGTTCTGAAAGTCGATGCCTTTATATATTTCCCTTTTTGCTTCTTCAACCTCATCAGTCCGTTTATGACTGTACTGATGGCGGCCATTGGTTTCAAAATATACAGGAAGAAGGGGGAGATGGTTGTCGACGAGAGATGATTGTAACGTTACATTGGCCTCGATTTTCCGAGAACATTCCCGTTGTAACGTTACAAATGCCTCAATTTCCAAAAAACAAGCCGTTGTAACGTTACAAATGCCTCAATTTTCGGAAAACAGGCCTTTTGCAACGTTACAAATGCCTCAATTTCCGAAAAACAGGCCTTTTATAACGTTACAATTGCCTCAATTTCCGAAAAACAGGCATTTTATAACGTTACAAATGCCTCGATTTTCGGAAAACAGGCCTTTTGTAACGTTACAATTGCTTCGATTTCCAAAAAACGAGCCTCTTGTAACGTTACATTGCTTCGATTTCCGAAAAACGAGCCTTTTGTAACGTTACATTGGGTTCGATCTCCCAAAAACGAGCTCTTTGTAACGTTACATCGGCTTCGATTTTCGAGAAACAGGCATTTTGTAACGTTACATTGGCTTCGATTTTCGAGAAACAAGTCTCTTGTAACGTTACAAATACCTTGATTTTCGAGAAGCAGGCATTTGTAACGTTACATTGGCTTCGATTTCCGAAAAATGGGCCTTTTGTAAGGTTGAGTTGGATTGTATGCAGCTTGCTCCGATTTGCTATCGGGCTGGCATTTGATTGAGGGGAAAAGATGGGGTCAAATCATGCCCTTTTCAACCATAACGACCACTTGCTCCGTGAGAGCGTCTTTGCCTTTTGGGTCGTACTCGGTTTTGAGGCTGGCGCCGAACACTCCGGCAAATACGTTCCATACGCCGGCGCGGAAGCTGCCAAGATAGGCGCGGAGGATGTTATAGCTGGACTGGTTACATTCTCGGTCGATTAGTTTGATGAGGAGTTTGCCTTGCGTGAGGGTGAGTTTTTTCAGTTCGGGCTTGTATTGTTTGAAGAGTTCTTTTTCCATGCGCTTCAGGTGCTTCTCTTTTTCTTTGTCGGTTGGGAGCGTTTCGATGTACTCGTAGGTTTCGATAAGGGTGTAGTAAACCATTTTGGCGTATGGGAGGGTGCGTTTAACGTCGCGCACAAGTTTGTCGTATCGTTGTTGGTCTTTGGGATTGGAAAAGCGTTTGGGGAAAACGAATACTTCGGGGAGATGGATGATAGGAATGGTATCTCCGTTTTCGATTACTGCAAAAACTATCTTGCCTTGGCTTGTGCCTCCTTCGGCGTTTTGAGATTGTGCGCTGAGGGCAAATAGGAGGCTGAGGGCTATGATTAATATAATGTGTCTTTGTTTCATGCCGCAAATTTAAGGCTTTTGCTTATATCCATTGTGGATGAGGGATTGGGGAGGATGTTGCATTTCTGCCTAATCCTTTATATTCAACGGGGCAGATTAATTCTGCGCAAGTTTTTGCTGGAGCTCTTCTGCTGTGATATTGGCTTCGAGCTTGCCGTTATGGGCTACGGATATTTTGCCTCGCTCCTCGGATACTATGATTATCATGGCATCGGTTTCCATCGACATTCCGAGGGCCGACCTGTGCCTTAGGCCAAAGTCTTTCGGCAGCGATGCATGTTGTGCTACGGGTAGTATGCATGCGGCGGCCTTGATTCGATTGCCGGAGATAATTAGGGCGCCGTCGTGCAGGGGGCTATTCTTGAAGAATATGTTTTCGATAAGGCGGGCATTGACGTCGGCTTCGAACATTTCGCCTGTATGCTCATAGATGGAGAGATCCATCTCGCGACGGATCACTATCAAGGCGCCCGTCTTTTTCCGCGCCATATTCATGCAAGCCAAAACTACGGGAGCCACATAGCTGCTCTCCTTTGGGGCCATTGCGTGCTTGCTGCGGAACATGCGCGAGAAGATTTTCCAGCCGCGATGCGATCCGAGGGCAAACAGGAAGCGCCTTATCTCGTCTTGAAACAATATAACCAGCACCAGCACGCCTACGCCAACCAACTGATCGAGTATGGCCCCCATCAGTCGCATCGACAACAACTTTGACACTACTATCCACACCGCCACGAAGGCTATCACGCCGCTAAACAGTACGATGGTGCCCGAGCTCTTCATCAGTTTATAGATCTGATAGAGGAAAAGGGCTACGAGGATGATGTCAATGAGATCTTTGATTCCGAATTGTATCCACATGAGATTCTTGAGTTTTATTGTTCTTATAATTTTTATATGATTTTACGATGCGAATGGCTTCGGAGGCTTCACGAACGTCGTGCACGCGGAGGATATCGGCTCCGTTGAGCAGAGCCAGGGTGTGGAGGGCTGTCGTGCCGCTTAGGCTATCCTCCGGCCCTGTTCCTGACGGCTTATACACCATCGACTTGCGAGATATGCCTACCAGAACGGGCATCTCAAATATTTGGAAGCAATCCAGATGTGCCATCAGCTCGTAGTTCTGTTCTGTTGTCTTTCCGAAACCAAATCCGGGATCAATTATAATGTCGTTTACGCCGGCTTGCTCCAAACGGTAAACCCGCTCGGCCATCTGCTTGCGAATTTCCACTATCAAATCGCCGCCTACAATGCTGTGCTGAACTGTTACGGAGGTGCCGCGACCATGCATCAGTACGTATGCCGCTCCCAGGGAAGCCACTGTGCCGAACATATCTCTGTCAAGATCGCCTCCGGATATATCGTTAATCATTGCCGCTCCAAATTCTTCAACCGCACGCCTTGCTATGCCGGCCCTAAAGGTATCGACCGATACGGCAAGCTCCGGATAATGCTGCGCAAGCCTTAGAGCAGGCTCCAGCCGCTTTATCTCCTCCTCCTCAGAGATATCTGTTCCCCCCGGGCGCGAGGAGCATCCGCCTATATCTACAATGCGCCCCCCTTCGCCGGCTATGGCTGCGAGGCGGGCATCAATATCGGCCTCCGTTGTTTGGCGGCTGGCGGCAAAGAATGAATCGGGGGTGACGTTCAGGATTCCCATGATGATGGGAGTTTCGAGGGATATTAAATCTCCCTTCAGTTGGATGTACTTATTTGGGTTTGCGTTCATGCGGTGGGTATGTGATTCGGCACAAATATAGTAAGGGACTTTTACTTTTTATGTGGCGCTCCATAATGTTTGGCGCCCCTCATATAGCAAAAACGCGGCCCCCTTCCCAGAGAACCGCGTCCATAATCATGTCAATTAACGATTCAAAGTTGCGGACCCGAAGCAATCAAAGCTTTGGCTGCATCGTTGTCGCAATACTGTTCAAAATTTTTGATGTACTTGGCCGCAAGTGATTTTGCTTTCTCTTCCCATTCGCTCACCTTGGAGTATGTATCGCGAGGATCGAGGATGCCTTCGGATACGTTGTTCAGTTTTTTGGGAGCGTAGAGGTTGAGGATGGGGATATGAACCTTATCTGCTTTCTCGATCGAGCCGTCGATGATGGCGTCGATGATAGCGCGGGTGTCTTTGATGGAGATGCGTTTGCCGCTTCCGTTCCAGCCTGTGTTGACCAGATAGGCCTTTGCGCCGTGTTCCTTCATCTTTTTGGCAAGCACTCCGGCGTAGGCTGTTGGATGCAGGGTAAGGAAGGCTTCGCCGAATGCGGGCGAGAAGGAGGGCAGCGGCTCTGTTATTCCGCGCTCGGTTCCGGCCAGCTTCGATGTGTATCCGCAGAGGAAGTGGTACTGGGCCGAGTTCTCGTCGAGTATAGATACCGGAGGCAATACGCCGAATGCGTCGGCCGACAGGTAAATGATCTTGCTGGCATGTCCGGCGCGCGAGGGCAGCACGATTTTGTTAATGTGGTGAATGGGATACGAAACGCGGGTGTTCTCCGTTTTCGATGCCTCTTTTGAGAAGTCGGGGGAGCCGTCTTCTTTCACGGTTACGTTTTCCAGAAGAGCGTCGCGACGTATGGCACGCCAGATGTCGGGCTCGTTCTCTTGGCTGAGGTCGATAACCTTTGCGTAGCATCCGCCTTCGTAGTTGAACACTCCGTTGTTATCCCAGCCATGCTCGTCGTCGCCTATAAGGAATCGCTTCGGATCTGCCGAGAGGGTAGTCTTGCCCGTTCCGGATAGTCCGAAGAATACGGCAACGTCGCCGTCCTTTCCAACGTTGGCCGAGCAGTGCATGGAGGCGATGCCCCTAAGCGGCAGATAGTAGTTCTGCATTGAGAACATGCCTTTCTTCATTTCGCCGCCGTACCATGTTCCGCCGATGATCTGCTCCCTTTCGGTGAGATTGAACAGAACGTATACTTCGGAGTTAAGTCCGTGCTCTTTCCAGTTGGGGTCGGTTGTTTTTGATCCGTTAAAAACCACGAAATCGGGCTCGCCATAGTTAGCAAGCTCGTAGTGCGACGGGCGGATGAACATATTGGTTACGAAATGCGCCTGCCATGCCACTTCCATGATAAAGCGAACTTTCATGCGCGTGTCCTCGTTCGTTCCGCAGAAAGTATCGACCACGTACAGTTTTTTGGCCGCATTAAGCTGCTTGAGCGTATTTGCCTTGAGGTCGTCCCATATTGCGGGGGCCACAGGCTTGTTTATATTACCGTCCCACCAGATGGTGTTTTCCGTAACGGCATCCTTCACGATGTAGCGATCTTTTGGCGAGCGACCGGAAAACATGCCGGTGTCAACCGATACATCGCCGGTGTTAGTTAATACTCCTTTCTCGAAGCCCACGTTGGCGCTACTCATTTCAGCTTGAAAAAGCTCTTCGTAAGACGGATTATGAGCAACCTCTATGCTGCTGTCTATTCCATACTTGCTTAAATTTAAATTAGCCATTTTGATTTTTTATTGTTATTGAATAAATAATTTGGTTGTTGATACTATTTGGGAGAGCCTCCCTTCATTTCAAAGCGGCCCAAAGATAGCGTTAATTTTATTGTTTCCGCAAATCCTCTGCCCGAGCCACATCCCCCCTTGAGCCTCTGGGAATCTCTCAATGGTCATTCTTGTGCCGCAAGGAGGGGGTGAAAGATAATTCAGCCTTGGCCAGGCGCCTTTGAGGGGATCGCCCTTACATGCATTTGCCCCCCTTTTTGAGCGCGAAATACTTTTTGAACATTTTCTCCTATTCAATTTATTGCCGGAACGATTGTGCTTCCTTTTTTATATGATGCAAGCGGCATCGGCTTGTTTTTCGGTCGGAGATTATCGCCTTAACTATACCGACCTCTGTTCCCAATCGCTTTGATACATTTTTAAGTTTAGGAAGGATGGGATGCATCTGCTGGGATGTCGCTACATTCTTAGGCGCGTCACATCTGCTTTTCCCGCTTCTTTCCTAAACTTTCCGAAAGGCTAAAACAGATTTTTCGCTATCTCTC
>JAITHO010000198.1 GCA_031279915.1 Tannerellaceae bacterium | reverse complement strand
CCCATTTCCCGTTTGGGACGTCCCAATTTCCGTTAGGGACGTCCCAATTTCCGTTAGGGACGTCCCATTTTCCGTTTGGGACGTCCCAATTCCCGTTTGGGACGTCCCAATTTCCGTTTGGGACGTCCCATTTTCTGTTTGGGACGTCCCAATTTCCGTTAGGGACGTCCCTAATCCCTTTATTAGGCGCAATATTTTGGAGATTCAGCGCTGTTTGGCGGGATTTTTCTTAACTATTTCCTTGTTTGAGGAGAGGCTCCACGTGAATAGTGGCTTCGATATCGAATTTTTCTTGCACAATTTGCTCTATGCGGCTTGCAATTTGATGGGCTTGGTCAATACTCAGCTGGCTATCGAGGCGAATGTGAAAGGTGACTTCGCGATGGGTTACATAGTTGTGGATATGAAAATGATGGAAGTGCAAATCGCCATCGTATGCGTCCCTGGCAGCCTCGACGATGCGCGAAGTGAGATACTCGTCGGGCTTTTCGCCCAGTAGCTTGTTAATAACTTCGCCGGCAATCTCCCAAGCGGCGTAAAAGAGCATCATGGCCACCAAACAGCCCAGCGCGCCGTCGATCCAGGGCAGCCAACTGCCAAAGAGGATGCCTATAAGAATTACAACGGACGACAAAGCGTCGGTTCGATGATGCCATCCGTCGGCCTTCAAAACAGAGCTATCGCTTTGGCGCGCAAGGCGAAAGGCATAGCGGGCAAGAGCCTCCTTCACAACAATAGAAATTGAAGTAGCGACAATTCCAAACGTTCCGAAATGAACCCTTTCTCCATCAATTATCTGCACGATTGAATCTTTCAAAAACTCATAAGCAACGACGGCAAGCAAAAAGGCTACAAAAAGCGATGCAATCTGCTCCCAGCGTCCATGGCCAAAGGGATGATCCTTATCGGCCCGACGCGCCGACAGCCTAACGGCAATCATGACCACAAGAGAGCTGAACGAGTCCGACATAGTGTGCCAAGCGTCGGCCATAAGGGCAACAGAGCCGGTTGTAATGCCGGCCCATAGCTTTAAAATGAAAAGTAGGCTGTTGGTAATTATAGAAACTACGCCTTCTGCGTATCCTGCCTGAGTTTTATTCGCGATGTTCATAACTGTATAAGATTTATATCCAAATATATTTATATTTTTCAGATACCGATGACGAGCCTTGGCTTATATGAAAACTATTTTTATATTTGTCACGCTAAGAACGAATATCAACAAGTATTTTTATCCTATTAAAATCTATGCTTTATGATTAAAACACGATTGTTTCTCTATTTATTTTTCTTGATTCAATGTTTTGCTGCCGAGGGGCAAATCGCTCTTCCGGGCTATCAGCAAGCTAATGTTAATGCCGACCTCTTCAAAGGACGCTGGAAGGCCCGATGGATTTCGGTTGCAGGCGAACCAGCTGAAACTTACGGCGTTTATCACTTCCGAAAGAGCTTTGATCTGGCAACTGTGCCCGCCAAATTCATTGTGCACGCCTCGGCCGACAACAGGTATAAGCTGTATGTTAATGGTACGCTGGCTTCGCTCGGCCCTGCTCGCGGCGACATTTATAATTGGAACTTTGAGACGGTTGACATCGCCCCTCTGCTCCGGTCGGGGCGCAATACGCTGGCCGCGGTTGTTTGGAACTATGCCGAGAAGAGGCCTGTTGCACAAATAACCTTCCATCAAACGGGTTTTATCCTCCAGGGAAACTCAGAGGCGGAAACTGTTATTAATACCGACGCCACTTGGCGAGCTGTGCGCAACAATGCTTATTCTCCGTGGGAAGAATGGCAGGTTTTGGGATACTATGTTTCAGGCCCTGGCGAATATATCCGCTCCGAAGAATACCCGTGGGGCTGGGAGGCGACCAATTTCGACGATTCGCAATGGAAAGCGGCCGGCACGGGCATTGAAGGAGGCATGAAGGGCGCCCGCGATTTTCCTGGGAGACAGCTTGTTCCATCACCTATTCCCCAAATGGAACAAACCGTCGAACGATTCTCCAGAGTGGCCGAGGCTGAAGGCATAAGCGTCCCCAAAGACATGCTGAAGGGCTCCCGACTGACCATTCCGGCACGCAGCACGGCAAGAATCCTGCTCGATCAGGGAAAACTTACTACGGGATACCTCTCTTTGCTGTATTCCGGCGGGAAAAATGCGGATATTAAGATTGGATATGCGGAGGCTCTTTACGAATTTAATAGCCAATCGGCGATGCAATCGTACCAACGTAACGCAAAAAACAACCGTAACGACGTGAAGGGCAAAACTTTTATAGGATATGGCGACCGCATACAGGCCGACGGAGGCGATAAGCGAAGTTTTACTCCATTATGGTGGCGCACATGGCGTTATGTTGAGCTTAAGGTGGAAACAGCAGAGCAAGCGCTGCACATTGACGACGTTTACGGAACCTTCTCCGCCTATCCCTTCCACCAGGAAATCAGCTTCAAAGCCCCCGCGCAGCCCGATCTCAACCAAATGCTTGAAATAGGATGGCGCACGGCACGCCTCTGCGCCAACGAAACCTACATGGACTGCCCTTACTACGAACAGCTTCAATACTTTGGCGATACGCGCATCCAGGCGATGGTTACTCTTTACAATACCCGCGATACCTGCTTTGTTCGGAACGCCATCGAGCAGGGACGGCAGTCGATAGTGCCCGACGGCATCACTATGAGCCGCTATCCATCGGGCTTGCATCAGTTTATTCCTTCATTTTCGCTCTGGTGGATATGTATGGCGCACGATTATTGGCGATACAGGGGCGATGAAGGCTATTTGCGTAGCCTGCTCCCATCTTTTCGGGGCGTTTTGTCGTTTTATGAGCGATATATGAAGCCCGATCGCAGCCTTGGATACATTCCGTACTGGTATTTTGCCGATTGGTCGGCCGGATTCACAAATGGCGAGCCCATCAGGGAAAAAGATGGGAACTCTGCCTTCCAGGATCTGCTCTACATCCTGGCTCTGGATGCCGTTTCGGAGATGGAGGAAGCCTTCGGAATGGCTGCAAACTCCCAGTATTACCGAAATCTTGCCGGAAGAATCCGCGTTAGCATCCGCACGAAGTATTGGGACGAAGCTAAAGGGCTCTTTGCTGACACTCACGATCATAGGTCCTACTCGCAGCACGTGAACTCGCTCGTTGTTCTCGCCGGCATTCTCCCAACAGAGGAAGCGTCAGCCCTGATGAGCCGCACGCTGAACGATACCAGCCTGATACAGTCAACGATCTACTTCCGCTACTACGTTCACCAAGCTCTGAAGCGCGCCGGCCTGGGCGATCTCTACCTCGACAATCTTGCGATCTGGCGCGATCAGATGAAGCTCGGCCTCACGACCTGGGCGGAGAAGCCCGAACCCTCTCGCTCAGACTGTCACGCCTGGGGAGCCAGCCCTAACGTCGAGCATTTCCGCATACTTCTCGGAATCGACAGCGACGCTCCCGGATTTCGCAAGATCCGCATCGCTCCATCGCTCGGCAATCTGAAAGAGGTTAGCGGAACCATGCCTCATCCCTCCGGAAGTATCTCTGCATCCTACCTTATCGACAAAAACGGCGCCCTGCAAGCCACTTTGACACTGCCCAAAGGCACAAGCGGCGTATTCGTTTGGAAAGGAAAGGAATATCCGCTGAACGAGGGCAGCAATCTGTTTAAAATCGCCAGCGGTAAAAGCTGAACGGAAGTGAACACATTCCAATCCCAAGCCATCCGTACCATATTTATTATGGCGCATCCAGCTATTGAAGGGATGTTCGAAAAAACGCATATATTTGCCCACACATAATCAAGGCATTTTATTGCAAATGGAAATCTTTATTATCTTGGGTTTGATTGT
This sequence comes from Tannerellaceae bacterium, assembly GCA_031279915.1. GTDB lineage: Bacteria > Bacteroidota > Bacteroidia > Bacteroidales > Tannerellaceae > DFXE01. Next base: position 1,303 of record JAITHO010000198.1, on the reverse strand, counting down.
AACGAACGGCGTACTTGCGATGGCTGAAATAGCATTGGTATCTGCTCGCAAATCGCGCTTGGAAACCGACGCAAAAAGGGGAAATCATCCGGCTCTCAGAGCTCTAAATCTGGCTAATCGTCCCGAAAAATTTCTTTCAACCATACAAATCGGCGTCACGCTGATAGGCATTATGACGGGGCTTTACTCTGGTGGAGCTATTGCAGACACTGTTGCGGGTTGGCTTGGCCAGTATCCGTGGGTAGCTCCGCATGCAACTTGGATAGCGCGCACTGGGATTGTGATCGTTGTGACATACTTTACGCTTGTGTTTGGCGAACTTGTACCGAAACGCATAGGCATGAGTTATGCCGAATCGGTTGCGAGATTTATAGCCGGGCCGATGAATTTGTTCTCCAAGATCGTCACTCCCTTCGTTTGGTTGCTCTCGGGCAGCACCACTATTATCGTGCGCCTGATGGGTCTGCGCCAGTCGGAAGAGAGCAAGGTGACTGAGGAGGAGATCAAGGCGATAGTGAAGGAAGGCTACGACGTTGGCGAAGTGCAGGAAGTGGAGCAGGACATTGTTGAGCGCGTGTTTAGTCTTGGCGACCGCAACGTTGGCTCCATCATGACGCATCGAACCGACCTTGTGTGGCTCGACGTGAACGACAGCAATGAGAAGATTCGCGGGAAGGTGCAGGAGAATCTGTATAACACCTATCCGGTCATCTCCGAAAACTTTAACAACCTGCTGGGCATCGTTAATCTGAAAGATTTGTTCGGCAAGATATACTCGCCCGACTTTTCCCTCCGCGAGTTAGTCCGTCCGGTACAGTACGTTCCCGAAAATCTCAGCGTTTATAAAGCTCTGGAGCAGTTTAAAAACGCTCGCGTGAAGTACGGGCTTGTGACCGATGAATTTGGGGATGTGCTTGGGATCGTAACCTTGAAGGATATAATGGAAGCTCTGGTAGGCGAGATGCCAGAAATTGGCGAGGAGCAGGAAATAGTTGAGCGGGCAGACGGCAGCTTCCTGGTAGAGGGCCAGATGTCGTTCTACAACTTTCTCGAATATTTTGATCGCGAGGATCTGTATGCCGACTACGACTACAATACTCTTAGCGGCCTCCTTCTCGACATCCTCCAGCACATTCCTCAGATCGGCGAGCAAGTAGATTGGCTCGGCTTCCGCTTCGAGATCATCGACATGGACGGTGCACGAATCGACAAAGTGCTGGTTTCGGAGATTGCGAGTTGAGAGCAGCGAACAAGGCCAAAAAGAATCATGCCCGACTGTCGGGCATGATTTTTTTTGGCCTTT
>JAITHO010000204.1 GCA_031279915.1 Tannerellaceae bacterium | reverse complement strand
TGGGCGGAAAACACACTTGTTTTTTTTCTAAAATCAATTGCTGGACGGAAAAATCAAACGTTTTTTCCTTCCAGCATTTGCAGGGCCGAAATAACACTTGTTTTTTCCTTCAAAAATTTTGCCGGACGGAAAAAACAAGTGTGATCGGCATCCAGCAGATTTTGGACGAAAAAAACACTTGTTGTTGAGATTCCGCATTTTTTTCGGCCCAACTAATTTGATTTTTTCTTGATAATAATTTTTGCGGAATATTTTTGAAGGATAAAAAGGTATCGAATTTCTTTTTTTCTCCAAAAAAATATTTGAAAATCGCGTAAAAATTTTGTGTGACGACTATCGCAACCATCCTTGGGCGCGATACCATTCGATGGTTTCCTCCAGGCCTTTGCGCAGGTCGTAGGCAGGAGTGAAGCCGGTATCGCGTAATATATCTGAGGAATCGCAGGCCCAGTTGCGTGCTTTGAGGATGAGGTACTTGTCGGAGTTAAGGGTGGCGGCTTTTTGCTGTATTTTTCCGGATAATTCTGCGATTTGGCAGGCGAGGCGAACGATGGCGAGGGGCATTCGGATGCGCAACAGATGTTTTTTGTTGAGCAGTTCGCGAATAATGTTGGCAAATTCTTCGTCGGTTCGGGTTACGCCGTCGGAGATGATGTATCGTTTTCCAACGCTGATTTGGCTTTCGATGGCCATAAATACTGCTCTGGCGAGGTCTTTTACGTATATGAAGGAGATTTGCTGCGGACGAAGGCCTGCGGTGAGGTCGAGCCCGCGCCTGATGCTGCGTATTTCGGCGAAGTAGTCTGGGTCGGCTGGCCCGTACACTCCGGTTGGATAAAAGATGTTGAGCGGAAATGTTGCGACTTTGTTGAGGATTCGTTCGGCTTCTTTTTTGCTTTTGCCGTATAGCGAATCTGGAAGTTGCGGATCGCCGGCTCTGATGGGGGCCATCGTTTGCGGATTGCCTGGGCCGAATGCTCCGAGGCTGCTCATGAGTGCGAATCTGGATGGGTGGCATCCTGAGCCGGCGAGGGCTTGTGCGAGGCGTTTGGCGAGTTCGGCATTGATGTGCATAAAGTTGGCTGGGATGAGGCTTTTGGTTATGCCGGCGTTGTGGATAACGTAGTCCCAGGGGCCTTGTTTGTCGGCAAATTCTTGTAGTTGTCGGAGTAGTGCGTTGGGCTGCTCGTATTGTAGGTTGATGAGGCGGATGCGACTGTCGTCGAGGCCGTTTCTGGAGCTATTGCTTCGTATGCCGGCCCATGTATCGTAGCCTCGGTTGAGAGCTTCTTGCACCAGATGCCGGCCTATAAATCCGCTTGCTCCTGTGATCAAAACTTTCATTCGTAGGGATGCGAGGGGTGAATTTGTGGGTGGATAAATCAGTCGAGCGATCCGCGTACTATGCCACGCTGCGAGCTCTTTATGAAGTCGAGTATAAGGTTGCGTTCTTCGCAGGGTGCGTACTCGCTTTCGATTGTGCGCATGGCGTCGCTGATATTAAGTCCGCGTGTATAAAGCGTTCGGTAGATATCTTGTATGAGATAAACTTGCTCGTTGGCGAATCCGCGTCGGCGCAGGCCCACGATATTGATTCCGCAGTACACTATCGGGTCGCGTCCGATGAGGGTGTATGGCGGAATGTCTTTCACGACCCTCGATCCTCCCTGTATCATCACGTGCTTAGATATTCGTGTGAACTGATGCACCAGCGTGCCTCCGCTGAGGATTGCATAGTCGTCGATTTCGACTTCTCCGGCAATCTGCGTAGCGTTGCCGAGTATAACTTCGTTTTGCAACACGCAGTCATGAGCGACATGGCTGTATGCCATTATGAGGCATTGGTTTCCAACGTAGGTTTTGCCTCTGGAGGCTGTTCCGCGATTAATCGTAACGCATTCGCGGATGATGGAGTTGTCGCCAATCTCGGCAGTTGTGTCTTCGCCTTTAAACTTCAAATCTTGTGGAATGCCGGCTATTACTGCGCCTGGAAATATTTGGCATCCTTGTCCGATGCGTGCTCCGTTGAGGATAACGGCGTGTGGGTAGATGTGTGTATTGTCGCCTATTTCAACGTTGGCTTCAATCACTGCAAAGGCTTCGATGGTTACGTTCTGTCCGATGCGTGCCTTCGAATCTATTACGGCTAGTGGAGAATGTGTCATGCTGTATTTTGCTTATTTGTTTTTAATTATTTGTGCCATAAACTCCGCTTCGGATACTAGTTTGTCGCCAACGAAAACGCGGCCTTTCATGGTGGCGATATTGCGTCGTATGGGGCTTGTTAGCTCCAGTCGGAGGATAAGAGTGTCGCCGGGCACTACTTTCTGGCGGAATTTAACCTGATCAACCTTCATAAAATAAGTGGAGTATCTCTCCGGTTCGTCAACAGAGTTCAGAACCAGCAATCCACCCGTTTGCGCCATTGCTTCCACTTGCAGCACTCCCGGCATGATAGGTTCTTGCGGAAAATGTCCTTGAAAGAAAGGTTCATTCACCGATATATTCTTTAGTCCAACAATATAATTTTCCTCCAGCTCAATGATTTTGTCGACAAGGAGGAAAGGATATCGGTGCGGAAGCAGCTCTTTTATCCGATTCACATCCATAATCGGACTGCTATTAGGATTGTATGTCGGAGCCTGCATATCATTTTGCTTGATGTCTTTGCGAATCATCCGTGCAAGCTGATTGTTGATCTTATGTCCCGGACGACTTGCGATTATCCGTCCCTTGAGCGGCTTTCCAATCAAAGCCATATCGCCAATTAAATCTATCAGCTTATGCCGAGCCGGTTCATTGTCGTAAGTGAGCGGCTTGTGATTAATGTATCCCGTTGAGCTGATTCCGTCGATTGGTATATCCAGCTTAGCAGCAAGTTGGCGCAGATCGTCTTGAGGCATCTCTCGGTCATAAATAACGATGGCATTATCCAAATCTCCGCCCTTAATCCGCCCGCTATTGAGCAGCGCCTCTATTTCTCGCACAAAAACAAAGGTTCGCGCGGCCTCAATCTCATGAAAGAGGCTCAAGTCATGCAGCGAAGCATGCTGATTAGACAGCACCGGCGAATCAAAGGAGATCAGCACATCAGCGCAGAAGCTATCGTCGGGCAATAGAGTGAGCGAAGCTCCGGTAGCTTTATCCTTCACCTCCATCTTATGCTTCACGATGTAGTAATCTTTTGGAGCCTGTCCTTCGGCAATTCCAACGCGTCGAATCGCTTCGGAGTATGGCTTAGAGCTTCCGTCGAGTATAGGAAATTCCGGAGCGTCGGTTTCAATGCGACAATTATCTATGCCGGCGGCATAAAGAGCAGCCAGAGCGTGTTCGATGGTACTCACCTGGCAGTCGTGCTTAGCGATGATTGTTCCGCGCAGGGTATCGACCACATTCTCAGCCACGGCATCAATCACAGGCTCGCCCGACAAATCAGTACGAATCACTTTGTAACCGTAATTATCCGGAGCGGGATGAAAGGAAATACTAATGTTCAGGCCGGTATGCACTCCTTTTCCTTGAAAGGAGAAGCTTCCGGCAAGGGTTGTTTGTTTTAACATATAAAGTTTGTTGTTGATTATAGTGTACGTTTTTTCTTCAAATCTTCTATCTCTCGTTGCAGCGTTCCGATGGTGCGGTAGATGTCGGGCAGTCGGTTAAAGATTGCGTACGATCGCATGAAGCCGCGCGCATTAATTGCCGGAGCTCCAAGCACGGTCAGTCCGTCGTCAATGTCTCCAATCACTCCCGCTTGAGCTCCAATCGACACCTTATCGCCAATCTTGAGATGCCCTGCCAGCCCCGACTGTCCGCCGAATCTACATCCCTCTCCAATCTTTACCGAGCCGGATACTCCAACCTGAGCGGCCATAACCGTATTGCTTCCCACCTCCACATTATGCGCAAGCTGCACCAGATTATCAATCTTCACACCTTTACGAATGAGCGTCGACCCCATCATTGCACGATCGATAGTTGTATTGGCTCCAATCTCAACATTATCTTCAATCACCACATTACCGAGTTGAGGGATCTTCGTATACTCACCTCCCTCAGGCGCAAATCCAAATCCATCCGAACCTATCACAGCGCCCGCATGTATAATACAGTTATCGCCAATCACGCATCCTGCATACACCGTCACCTGCGGATACAGTATACAGTTTTTGCCAATCACAACCCCGTCGTCAATGGCGCAATGCGGATATATAGAGGAGTTATCTCCGATTACCGACCCTTCGGCAATGCAAGAGTAGGGTCCAACATAACAATTTGCCCCAAGCTTTACCGATGGATGAATATGCGCCGTACAGTCGATGCCTATCTTCGAAGGCTTCTTCCTGCTAACATATTCCAGCAGCTTGGCTAAGGAAGCGTAAGCATTCTCCACCCGAATGAGCGTGGCGCTTACGGGGGAAGTCGGAGCAAAGTCGGAGTTCACCAAAACGATGCTCGCTTCAGTATTATATATGTAATGTTCGTACTTGGGATTCGACAGAAAGCTCAGGCTGCCCGGTTTTCCGTCTTCAATCTTTGAGAAACTGTTCACGCTCGTTTCAGGGTCGCCTTCGATGGTTCCGGATAGAAGCGCTGCTATTTGTTGTGCGGTAAATTCCATGTTTGTTCGTTCTTAAGTTGTTTCATTTTGTTGCATTTATAGGGGAGATAAAGATAGAAATGTTTTTGATTTCTCAATCTTGCCCGCTTTAAAAGAGCCCGTCAAAGCCGAAGCTTAAGCTCTATCGTTCGTAGCAAAGCTATTCCGGAGGCTCCATTTTTTTTCTCAGCATGAGAGCAAAAGCTCATCGCAAGCCAGTCGAAAGCCATCCGATGAAACCTTTTGCATGCAAAGCCGATCCGCTTGTTTAGAAGGTTTGTCGGCTTTAAAGATCCCATTCCCTTAGATATTCGTCCATCTCCGATTGTATCTGTGCGGCGGCCTGCGAGGCGGCGGCGTCGAATTGAGGTCCGCGATCGGCGTAGATGATGGAGCGCGAAGCGTTGACGATAAGGCCGCAATCTCGGTTCATTCCATTCTCAACCACTTGCCGAAGGCTTCCCCCTTGCGCTCCTATTCCGGGAACGAGCAGAAAGTGCTGCGGAGCAATCTTTCTTAGGTCGGCAATCATCTCAGCCTGGGTGGCTCCTGCAACGAACATGATTGCATCGTCGCCAGCCCATTGCATAGAGGCTTTGATGACGGATTCAAATAGCCGATCGCCCTTGGCCGTTCGCATAAGCTGGAAGTCGCTTGCTCCGCGGTTGGAGGTAAGCGCCAACAGTATCGCCCATTTTCCTTGATAGCCGAGGAAGGGGCTTATGCTGTCGGCTCCCATGTATGGAGCCAGAGTCACAGCGTCGAAGTGCATTTTCTCAAAGAAGCAGCGCGCATACATCTCTGCGGTATTTCCGACGTCGCCTCTCTTAGCGTCGGCAATTACGAACTGGTCGGGATGGTAGGCTTTGAGGTATTCAAGGGTTTTTTCTAAGGATGCGATGCCACGGCTGCCCAGGCTTTCGTAAAAAGCCAGATTGGGTTTGTAGGCAATGCAATATTCGGCGGTGGATTCAATAATAGCTCGGTTAAAAGCGAAGATTGGGTCATCAAGGTCTAAAAGATGCTGTGGAATTTTTGCGATATCTGTGTCAAGTCCTACGCACAGGAATGATCGCTTGCGTCGGATGTTGTCAATGAGTTGCTGTTTTGTCATCTGGATATATTGTTATGGAGCTTAGAGCTCAGCTTCTTTAAGCCGTTCGGCGTTTTCGGCAACAACAAGATGGTCAATGCAGTCTTGGATATCGCCATCAACGAAGGCCGGCAGGTTGTAAATGGTATAATTAATTCTGTGGTCGGTGATTCGTCCCTGGGGATAGTTGTAGGTGCGAATCTTGGCCGATCTGTCGCCGGTTGAAACCATGGTTTTCCGTTTCGATGCGATATCGTCAAGATATTTGGCGTATTCCATATTATATATGCGTGTGCGCAGCTCGGTCATTGCTTTGGCCTTGTTTTTGAGCTGCGACTTTTCATCCTGGCACTGTACGGTAATCCCTGTTGGAATATGAACCAGGCGAATTGCCGAGTAAGTGGTATTAACCGACTGCCCTCCGTGTCCGGATGCGCAAAAGATATCCGTCCGTATGTCCGATTCTTTTATCTCCACGTCAAATTCTTCAGCTTCGGGGAGTACGGCAACGGTGGCCGCCGAGGTATGCACTCGACCTTGGGTCTCGGTTTGGGGGATTCGCTGTACGCGATGCACGCCCGATTCGTACTTCATCGTCCCGTAGACATTTTCGCCCGAAACCGTGAAGATAATTTCCTTAAATCCGCCGGCGGTACCTTCGGCGTAGTTAGTCACTTCGGTTTTCCATCCCTTGGCGTCGCAATATTTGGAGTACATGCGGAAGAGATCGCCGGCGAAGATAGAAGCCTCGTCGCCTCCCGTTCCGCTTCTGATTTCAACGATAGCATTCCGTCCGTCTTGCGGATCGGCCGGTACGAGTAGGAGCTTGATCTCTTCCTCAAGGGCAGGGATGCGCGCCGATCCATTATCAAGTTCCTCGCGGGCCATCTGGCGCATTTCGGGATCTTGCTCGGAGGCGAGTAGCTCCTCTGCTTCACGTATTACTTGAAGCGTCCTGACGTAGGCTGCTCTCGCTTCCATTATCTTCTCCAGATCACGATACTCCTTGCTCAAGCGAACGAATCGCTTCATGTCGGCGATAACATTCGGGTCGGCCATCAGCGTTCGGATCTCCTCGAATTTGGACAGCAAGCCGTCGAGTCGGCTCAGAATGGTATCAGACATAAACTATGCGCTCCTTCTCACTCTCTATTATAAGCTCATTACGATCGGCATTCTCTACGTATCCTACGGTTTGGGCCTCCACTCCAAAGCTGCGACTTAGAGCGATTATCTCTTCGGCATTCTCCGGTTCGACATATACCTCCATCCTGTGTCCCATATTAAATACCGAATACATTTCGCGTTCGTCTGCTCCGCTTTGTTCCATTATAGTACGGAAAAGAGGCGGAACGGGGAAGAGGTTGTTCTTCACTACCCGCATATTATCTACAAAGCGCATGATTTTGGTTTGCCCGCCGCCGGTGCAGTGTACCATTCCGTGAATCTTATCCCGTCCGACCGTATCCAGCATCTTGCGGATGATGGGGGCATAAGTGCGGGTTGGAGAAAGCGTTGCCCGTCCAAGGTCGGGCAGCAATCCGTTGGCTACTGAGGTGGGAAGGAAGCTGCCTGAATAAACCAGCTCCGGAGATATTCCCTGGTCGTAGCTTTCGGGGTATTTGTCGGCTATAATTTTGCTAAACAAATCATGGCGGGCCGACGTCAGGCCGTTACTTCCCATCCCGCTGTTGGGCGCGGACTCGTATATGGCCTGACCTGTTGAAGATAATCCTACGATTATATCGCCTCCGCTAATACGTGCGTTGTCTACCACTTTGTCTCGCCTCATGCGGCAGCAGACTGTGGAATCTACGATTACGGTGCGCACCAAGTCGCCCACATCAGCGGTTTCTCCTCCCGTAACGTAGCAATCTATGCCCAGGCGGCATAAGTTTTCAGCCAGATCGTTAACGGCATTGATCAGCGCTGATATTACTTCGCCAGGGATGAGCCTCTTGTTGCGCCCGATTGTTGAGGATATAAGAATAGGGCCGGTAGCTCCCACGCAGGCGAGGTCGTCAACATTCATAATCAGCGAATCTTGTGCTATGCCTTGCCAAACGGAGAGGTCGCCCGTTTCGCGCCAGTACACGTATGCTAAGGATGATTTTGTTCCGGCTCCGTCGGCGTGCATCACGTTGCAAAACGCGGGATCGCCTCCTATGAAGTCCGGAACGATTTTGCAAAAAGCTTTGGGGAAAAGTCCCTTGTCTATGTCTCTGATAGCGCGATGAACATCTTCTTTGGATGCTGATACTCCACGCCGGTCATAACGTTGGGTCATTGTACGATTATTTTGTTTGCCTATTATTAGTGCGGCAAAGATAGGCATTAGAGTTTAATTGAGGGCGGCTGCCCAAAGCAAGAAAGGCTTGCTGTCGGCCTCGACATTCCTTCGGGCTCTGATGTTCAGCCTTTAATTGGCTCATCAACTGCATCTCCAAAAAAGAAGGGGCCTTTAGCCCCTTCGGATATTGCATGCTGATGAATTAGTTTTGAGATTTATTATGGGATGTTCTAATGATTGCTTTTTAGGCGTTACGCTCTGTTGGCAAAATGCTCATGTACTAAAGTAAACTCAGTTTAAGATGTCGTCGCAAGCCTTGAAAAAGATAACTATTAGAAGTTCCTTTATTTATAGATGAATTGTCTCAGATTAATTCTTGATTTCAGAGAGGGCGAATCTTAATGTTTCTGAACCAGCAGTTGTAACCGTGATCCTGCAGGCCGATGTAGCCTTCTTTGGCGGGTCCTTCTTTGAAGCCTTCCCAGTCTTTGAACTTGCTTTTGGCCACCATTGCATACCATTCCGGAGTCCAGAGCGTATATTCGCATACTTTCGTTCCGTTCTGGATATGAACTGCATGTCCGTCTTTTACTCGTATTACGATGTTGTTCCATTCTCCGGCCGGACGAGCATTTTGGGGCAGCGCAGGCAGCATATCGTATAGCGATCCTGCCAAATGGTTGGTCAACCGCGTATCTCCTGCGTACCAATTATCCAAAACCTGTACCTCCGGGGCTGCGTAGTAAATAGGTTTGCCTGGATATTCAACCACATAATAGAAAATGCCGGAGTTCCCTTCCTTTTCTATCTTCCAATCTATGCTCAACTCAAAGTTGGAGTATTTGCGTGCGGCAAACAATATGTCGCCGTCTTGCCCTCTGCCGGCGGTTTCGCCGCGAGCCACCTTCATTGCATCTTCGTCAACCGACCAGTTGGCCGGCATTCCCGTAGCATTACATTTGCGCCAGCCGTCGAAGTTCTTACCATCGAAGAGTAATTCCCAGCCTTCGCTCTTTTCTCTTGGGGTCAGTTCGTTATTTTTCTGACCGCTTACAGTCGCCACGCCCGTCATGAGCATCAGCGTTGCAATAAATAAACTTGTCTTCATTTTGGAATAAATATTTATTAGTATTATTACGGCCCGAAGATAAGTATTAATTCGAAACGGCAAGGGAGCTTATTGTTGAAAAAAAACATTTCATGCATCTTGCAAGAATGATTTTTACCAACTTACTTTACGCCGTTAAAATTCAAATGATCCCTACCATATATATTATTCACAAAAAATAATAGCGCACAACAGTAATGACAGACAAGAACAGACCGGAATATTACGTACCGCCGCCAGCGTCTTATGTAAATAATTCCCCGCCCCCAAAGAAGATAATAGCTCAGCCCAGCGAAGCCTTCGTTGACGCCGTGGTTGATATCCTCAGCGAACGGGCCGACCTTCTTGTTCCGGGCCGCGAGATTCGCATCACAGGCACTCGCATCAAAGTCACTCCCGACGATGAGGAAGGTCTTGGAGTTTTCTTTGTTCCCAAAACAAGGAAGCGCGCTCCCTTTGCATCCTCGCCTCTCATCAGTATCAACGAGCGGGCATTGCTTCATGCTCAGGTTCCGAACGACTTGCCTCAAGGTTCCTACATCCTGCGGATAGTTACCCGATATTCAGGCACTAATTTGTTGAAGCATCACAGGGTTATTGACTATAAGAATATTGTTAGTTGTGAGGAGCGTTAGGATAGAACGATATTTTTTTTACGTTTAGCTTTAATGCTTTCATTTGTTTTTGTTTAGGCCCCAGTTTGAAGTTTGCTGGGGCCTTTTCTTTTGCTTCATTTCATGCCAACATTGAGCATCGCTGCATATAATTTTCATGGAAGAGTCTGAACTCCGGACGGAGTTGGGCTTGTTTTTCCGAAATGGGATGAACTCCGTCCGGGGTTTGGCTTGTTTTTTCGAAATGGGATGAACTCCGGACGGAGTTTGGGCTGTTTTTCCGAAAATGGGATGAACTCCGGACGGAGTTTGGGCTATTTTTCCGAAAATGGACTAAACTCCGTTCGGAGTTTGGCTGTTTTTCCGAAAATGGGATGAACTCCGTCCGGAGTTTGGGCTGTTTTTCTGAAAATGGGATGAACTCCGTCCGGAGTTTGGGCTGTTTTTCCGAAAATGAGATGAACTCCGTCCGGGGTTTGGGCTGTTTTTCCGAAAATGAGATGAACTCCGTCCGGAGTTTGGCTCTTTTTCCCGAAATGGACTGAACTCCGTCCGGAGTTTGGGTGGTTTTTCTGAAATGGGATGAACTCCGTCCGGAGTTTGGCTCTTTTTCCTGAAATGGGCTGAACTCCGTCCGGGGTTTGGCTCTGTTTTCCGAAATGGACTGAACTCCGTCCGGGGATTGGGTGATTTCGTGTGCGGGGGAGGAGGATTGGAGGCTGGCGGGGCTGATTATTTTTCGGAATAATTCGTATTTTCGTGCACTCAATAATTTTTCCTAAATAAACATGTATAAACCATGAAGCAACTTATACTTACAATTTCAGCGCTCACAATGCTGTCCTTGGGGGCGCTCAGCCAAAATCCAGTAATATGCCGTCTTGGCTTTACGTATGACATCAGCCGATCGCTTAATTGGGGAAAGGGTAAACCTGTGGTGACGAAGATTTATCCTTACTCTCCTGCGGAGAAAGCTGGAGTCAAGCTTTTTGATATTATTGAAGCTATTGAAGGAATATCTACCGCAGAGATGACGCCGCCTGAACTCACAGCGATGATGAATCCCGACGGCAAGAACGCGGTTATCCTGCGATTGAGGAGCCTGTCTGACACTGCAAGGATGGTAACTGTGGCAAAGGATTGCAAGCGCACGGATGCCATTTCCGAAGATCAGCTTGCCATTGCCTTCTCAATGTACAGCCCAGAGAACACGAGCGAAAGGGTATTTATCTGTCCGTTCAAAACAGGCATAACGGCGGATACGGTTGATCTCAGCCGATTCACATACTTCGCCTTCGCGCCGGTGGATGAGGCCAATGCCAGGTTAGAAACGGTTATCAATGCCGCAATCGAGAAGGAATTTAAGAAGAAGGGCCTATCCTTTAGAGCATACAACCCTGATGTTGTGATTGAGACTTTTTATTCGTACAACAGGAACCCCAACTACCGCAAATCGAGCATCGCGGCTAAGAACAAGCAATCCGTTTACCGATACGACTTTGCTTTGAGCCGCATGGAAAGCTTCCCCTTCCTCGAACAGGGAGTGCCTGAATCGGAGGCAGAGTATCTGCTTCAGCTCGGGCTGAGGCTTGTTGACAAACGCATCAAGCCCGGACGGATTTTGTGGGAAGCTGAGGCCAACGAACTTCTGTCGGCTCCATTTCGGCTTGAAACTTACGCCCAGAGCCACATCCCGCTTCTGTGCATGCAGTTTCCCTACGTGAAGTATACCCGCAACGTACAGTTTTTGGTTTCTATGAAGTCTTTTAATTATACGGGCATCAGTTATGACATAAATAACCTGTCGACGGTGATGAGCGTTGATTTAAATTCGCCGGCTCACGCTGCAGGCATACGTATCCGCGACGTGATCGAGAAGATAGATAACCAGAGCTTGGAGCATACCGCCGAGGAATTTACGGCTGCATACAAGCAATTTATCGCTAATACAATGCCGCTGCGAGACGAGGCAACCGTTTTCACGGATGCAAATGGATTCAAGCAGTGCATGCACTGGGATAAATTGAAATACGTTCAGGTTTTGGATGCGATCCAGAATCCGTACAACATGACGGCTTTCGCTTATCTGTATAAGTTCGCTCCGTACATGAGCCCTTCGGGAACAAATTCCTGCACGCTCAATGTTCGTCGCGGTCGAACGCGCAGCGAGGTGATGATACGTCCGGCTATTCATACAGAGACTACGGTTGAGATAAAATAGCCCGTTGGCCTCATGAGATGCATGGATTTAGCCGAAACCTTTAGATTGATTGTAACATAAATTATTGATTATGCTTTCACCTCACAACTTTGAGCAAAAGATTGGGTTCGATAAGCTGCGTGCGCTCTTAGCAGAAAAGTGCTTGAGTTCGCTTGGGCGAGACAGGATTGCAGAGCTATCGTTCAGCTCCGATTTTAGGACGGTATCGCGTCGCTTAGACGAAACATCCGAGTTTGTTGGGATTTTGCAGAGCGACCGCGAGTTTCCGTCCTCCGGATTCTATGACATGCGTTCGTCGCTCAGGAGGATCCGTCCTGAGGGGACATTCCTCGATGCAGAGGAGCTACACGATCTGCGCAGATCGCTCGGCTCCATCCGCAACGTTGTTGGATTCATCCTCGGCGGAGAGGAACCTCACTATCGGGCTCTCGGAGAATTATCGACCGATGTCCCTCAGTTTCCCAAGATCATCGCCGCCGCCGAAAGGATATTAGATAAGTCGGGGCAGATAAAGGATGAAGCTTCAACCGACCTCTCGCGTATCCGACGCGAAATATCCGATACAACGGCGAGCATATCCCGCAGCCTTCGCGGCATACTTCGATCAGCCCAGGAAGCCGGTTTGGTGGAAAAAGACGCATCGCCTACGATACGCGACGGACGTTTGATGATTCCCGTTGCTCCGGCTTTTAAGAAGAAGATCCGAGGCATCGTTC
>JAITHO010000188.1 GCA_031279915.1 Tannerellaceae bacterium | reverse complement strand
GATTTTAGTCTGCAATTTCTCCGGGATTCACCAGATACAGCCTGGTTTCGGCGCGTGTGAGGGCGGTATATAGCCAGCGGTAAAATTCGCGGTCAACGACCTCGGGAGCGATGCCACCTAAGTCGAGGAACACGTTCTTCCATTGTCCGCCTTGCGCCTTGTGGCAAGTAACGGCATAAGCGTACTTCACCTGAACGGCATTGTAAAAGAGGTCGGCCTTCAGATGTTTCATCTTTTCGGCTTTGGAGGAGATATGGTCGAGATCGCTCCATGCGGCTTTGAACAGTCGGTCGTTATCCTCGCGGCTGAGGGCGGGAGTTTTGGAATGAAGGGTATCGACCAGCGCTTTTATCTCGACCTCGGTTTCATAATCAGGCAGCTCAATCAAGAGATCGGCAAAGCGAAAGCCATGGATTTCCGTTGTGCGCATAACCCTTATCACCCGCACTATCTCGCCGTTGGCCAGGAAGTCCATACCTTCAACGCCAGCCGGCTGAACGTAGTTATTGCGGGCAACCATGAGCCTGTCGCCTGCCGAAATCTCTTCCTCGTGATAAAGGATGCGGTTGCGTATGCCGCTATTGTATACCAGAGCCCTGTTGTTGGATCGCACAACCACCATGACGCTGTCAACTCCGTCGCGTGCGTAGGCCGACGAAAGTTCCTCGACCAGCTCATATCCGCTTAGCTTCATAATGTTTCCCCCTTCCGAGAGAATTATTTTCGGCAGAATATTAGTCGCTCCCTCAAACAAAGCCTTTCGCAGAGAGGTTGCGTTGAGGAGGATATCCGAGTTAGCTTCGTGTCGTACAACCTGCGTTAGCGTAGCCTCCGTCAGCGTCAGCAAATAATCAGCGCGCAAAACGGAAGGCTGCAAGGCAGGGCTTTCGGTCAGCATCACAGGAGGCAGCTGAGCATCGTCGCCCATTAAGATCAGCCGGCATCCTTCGCCCGAATAAACAAATTGCAGCAAGTCTTCCAGCAGCCGTCCTGATCCGAAAACGCTTCCCCCTTCGGTTTCACGATCAGCAATCATCGAAGCCTCATCCACTATAAATAAAGTATGGCGGTGAGGATTCGAAGCAAGCGTAAAGCCGGCAGCTTCGTTCGAGAAGGCCTTCTGGCGGTAGATCTTACGGTGAATAGTCCATGCCTTGCAGCCGGCATATACCGAGAATACCTTAGCAGCCCGTCCGGTTGGAGCAAGCAGAACCGTCTTGCGGTTCATCTGTGCCATAGCCTTCACCAAAGCGGCAACAAGCGAGGTCTTACCCGTACCGGCATAGCCCTTCAGCAAGAAGGCCGGCGCCGTACTGTATGTATCGGAGATAAAAACGGTCAAGGCCTGAATGGCCGACATCTGATCCTCCGTCGGAGAATGCGGGAAATGAAGCAAAATTTGTTCGGATAGAGAGTGCATAGCAATATGGTAACAATATTTTTTCCGTTAAAGATAGGACATTAAATATTCTTTTTTAAATTTGCCGAGCAAACAATTTAAAAATCATTATACCACCATGAAGATTACAGTTAGAATCATCCTCTTAGGCGCAGTCCTACTGCTGGCCTATATGTGCTATGCAAGCTTGCTCGTTCCGATAACGTTCAAAAATGAGAAGGAGATAAGAGAAAAAGCCATCATCGCTCGTCTTATCGACATCCGTAAAGCCCAGATTGAATACAAAAACGTTTACAAAGAACACACTCCCAGCTTCGATCGGCTAGCAGAGTTTCTGAACAACGAAAAGCTCCCCTTCATATTGAAAGAAGGCGTCCTCACCGACGAACAGCTCGAATCCGGAATGACCGAGCAAGAAGCTATCAAGAAAGGCTTCATCACCAGAGATACCTTCTGGGTGCTCGCCAAGGACACACTCTTCGGCCCCAGCTTTAATGCGAACGATCTGAAATTCGTACCGAACGTAACAAAGAGCGACGGCACTCCTCTAGAATTTAAGATGGATACCATTACCCTCACATCGCCTTCGGGATATTCAGTCAAAGTTTTCGAGGCAGCGGTATTATACGACGACTATCTGCGCGGGCTCAACCGACAGCTCGTAGTCAACCTCGACGCAGTAGCCCAAACCCTGAAAAAGTATGCCGGCCTGCGCGTAGGATCGCTCGAAGAAATCAACAACAATGCCGGTAACTGGGAAAACCTATAAGCCAAGCAACTCAGCAGACCGCATGCCATGACGATCAGCATCCCTGATACGTTGAATGTCAACAGTTCGGAAAAGTATATAATGTCCATCCGGCTAAAACCGGGTGGACTTTCTTTTTCTGCGCATAATCCGACAGAGGCGCAAAGCTTCTTCTTTAGGGATGTAGAGTTCGACGATTCCATTCCGTACAAACAATCGCTCAAGGAAATCTTCTTCTCTAACGATTGCCTCATCTGGAACTATAAGCGCACCAAAATTCTTTGCCTCACGCAGCAGTACACTCTGGCGCCAAACGAATGCGCCGACAGCAAAAAACGATCCGAACTGCTTGCCTATAATTTCTTCTCGCCCGACAAACGGATACTCGCTAACTCACTCGACGACGAACAGGCCGAACTTGTCTTCGCCATCAACGAGGACGTTTATGAATTTTGCTTACGATCTCTCACCAACCCCATCTTCATACACCATATTACATCGCAGATCATAATGTTCAAGAAGCAATGTCGGGGAGAGAAATACGCGCACATGTTTGCCATAGTGCGGCAATCGATGGTCGACATCTGCTGCTTTAGCAATAACAGCCTTCTCTTCGCCAATACCTTCACCTACGAGCAAACAAGCGACTTCATTTACTATCTCTGCTACGTATGGAAGCAAGTTGGGCTCGACCAGCTCAACGATCGCCTTTCTATCTCAGGCGATACATCGGTTACCAACAAGGCGCTCCTCACTTTGCACACCTTTATCAGGCACGTTGATAGCATCGAAATCCCAGCTAAAGCATATTTTCTTGGCGGAGAAATCTTGCAGGCGCCGGTTGATTTAATACTGATGTCTGTATGCGAATAATCAGCGGAATCTATGGGCGGCGGCGATTCCCAATACCGTCGAACTTCAGCGCCCGACCAACGACCGACTTCGCCAAAGAAAATCTCTTCAACGTACTCGCAAATCTTATCGACCTCGACGGAACGGAGGCCCTCGACCTCTTTGCCGGAACCGGAAGCATTGCCTTCGAACTCATCTCACGTGGATGCGCACGCGTTACCGCCATTGAAAACGACCGCGCGCATGCCGCATTCATCGCCAAAGTTGCCGCCGAATTGCAAACCTCCGCCCTGCAGCTCATCTGCACCGACGCATACCGATTCGTGCGCAAATGGAAAGGCCAAGCCTTCGATTTTATCTTCGCCGACCCGCCATACAAGCACAGCGAACTCACCACCGTTCCGCAACTTGTTCTTGGCAACAGACTGCTAAAAGATGGCGGCCTATTCGTGATGGAACATTCCGCCGCTCACAATTTTGCCGATATCCCCGACTTGCACGGATTCTTCCGCCAGCTATCCTACGGCTCTGTGAACTTCAGCCTCTTTCGCCGCTGAGCGGCATGCGGCTAAGGATCCGAAGCCCGAGGCGCATCTCCCCCAACTATATTCTCTACTTTCACCCTACGATGGATATCTACGCCAAAACTTTTCGGGCCGATCTCACAGCGTGGGAGAGCTCCAAAACATTTTTACGGCAAAACCTGCGGCGTTGGAATGCTCCAAAACTTTGTTTGCGGATAATCCTACGGCGTATGAAAGCTCCAAAACGTTTTTTGGGGACAATCTTACGGCGTGCGAAAACCCCGCCACAATGTTTTGGAGCTTTCTCACGCCGTAGGCTCTATACAAAAATCCCGTTTTTGCCCTTCAGAGGCCTTGCGTACCCTCCAAAACAAAGTTTTGGAGCTCTCTATCTCTGCAAAAAAGCACCAA